>JAFGVX010000051.1 GCA_016937775.1 Campylobacterales bacterium
GACCAAGTTTTTATTCATCCTCTGTAATCTCTATCGTGCCTTATAATTTTATATCAATTTTTCAGCACTTTTAATTATACGATGACAAAAACCTTAATGCTACCCACTTAAAACTACTTGCTATTTACTAAGCGCATCTCGTATCTCACTAGCAACACTCTCGGATTTTGAGCCAAGCACAATCTGTATGGAGTTGCTATCGGGTCGTATAATCCCAGCGGCTCCTAGTCCAGTAAAAGTATCATCACCCAAATGCATGTTGTCTTTGAGTTTGATGCGCAATCTTGTGATACATGCGTCAACATCAAGGATATTCTCTTCTCCACCAAGCGCTTCTATAAAAGCTTTTGCATTAGTACTTTCCGCTTTAGTTTCGTTTTTTTCATCTTTAAAAAACTCTACTTTAAGAAGCGTTAAAAGAAGATAAGAGGATATGAAGTAGATAACACTAAAGACCAATCCTATCGGGATGATAAGAAGTGGATTTTGTGCTAATTTGTAGTTGATAAGGTAATCGATTGCACCAGCAGAAAATCCAAAGCCCGCATGGATATCAAAAAGGTTTGTAACTACAAGGGCTAAGCCCGTAAGTAGTGCATGCAATACAAAAAGAGCAGGAGCCATGAAGAGAAAGAGAAACTCTAAAGGCTCTGTGATGCCTGTTAAAAAAGAGGTAAATGCCACACCTGCTAAGATAGCTCCCGCTTTGGCACGCTGTTTTTTGTTCGTTTTTAGATAGATAGCAAGCGCCATAGCAGGCAATCCAAACATCATAGTGATATAAAAGCCACTCATGTAAGTGCCGGCACTCTTATCACCCGCAAAAAAGCGATGGAGATCGCCATTTGCAACAAGTTGGGCACCATCACGCATATAGCTATATTCGCCGAGCTGAAACCAAAAGACACTATTGAGTATGTGGTGCAATCCAAGAGGGATGAGGAGTCTATTGAGTGAGCCGTAGATAAATACTCCTATTTGATCAAGTCCGATGATAGCATGGGAGAATGTATCAATCGCAGTTTGGGCATAGTGCCAAAAATATCCGGCAAGCACTCCAACGATAACGGCACAAAGGGATGTAATGATGGGCACAAATCTTTTCCCGCCAAAAAAGCCTAAAAATTCAGGAAGTTTGATATTGTGAAATCTATTGTAAAGTACACCGGCAAGTATACCAATGATGATACCTATAAAGACACCCATTTTTAAATTTTCATCGATAGAGAGATAGACGGCTTTGGCTATAAATATACCAAGTGCACCACTCAGTGCTGCTGCTCCATCGTTGCCTTTTGCAAGACCATAAGCGATACCGATACCAAAGAGCATGTCAAGATTGTCAAAGACGGCCTTACCGGCACTCTCCATGATCAGTGCTATTTGCCCCTCGAAGATATCTCCTGCACCAAATCGTAAAAGCAGTGCCGCAACAGGGAGTACGGCAATGGGCGTCATAAGGGCTTTACCGATGCGTTGTAAAAAGCTAAACATCTCTTATCTTCTCCTTGATTTCTGGGATCATTTTGGGTGTGACACTTAGTGTTTTAAGTCCGCACTCTATGAGTTTTTTGATATTTTCAGGCTCACTTGCAAGTTCTCCGCAGATGCTAAGTGGTTTTGTGGTTTCTCTAGCTATCTTTGTTATCGCTCTATATATCACATCCTCTGTATCATTGATTTGCAGTGTTTTATGCGTTCGATCAATAGCAAAGAGATACTGCGCGAGGTCATTGGTGCCGATGGAGTAAAAATCAACTACCTTATCGAACTCTTCAAGTACAAAAAGTACAGAGGGAACTTCTATCATGATACCAAATTGTATATTATCTATTTTGATATCCTCTTTTTTTGCCAATGCAACTGCTAACGCTTTTGCTTCTATAAACTCTTGTGGTGTTGCAACCATCGGGAACATAATCTTGATTACTTTATCGTTAGCAGCGATGAGTATGGCTCTTAGTTGTTCGCTTATGATATCTCTGTGCGTTTGTAGGAGTCGTATGCCTCGTATGCCTAAAAACGGGTTAGCTTCATCTTCGATAGTGATATAGGGAAGTTTTTTATCTCCACCTACATCGAGTGTGCGTACGCATACATCATCAAAGAGCGCAAATATCTCTGTATAAAATCGTATCTGCTCTTCAAGGGCGGGCTTTTTTTCTTTAAAGATAAATTCACTTCGAAGGAGCCCGATACCCTCACATCCAAACTCTTTTGCCTCTTTTGCACTTGCGATATTATGTACATTGGCAAGTACTTTAATCGTTTCATTATTTTTAGTCATTGCACATACAGCACTTTTAGAATATACACTCTTTTTTAATTTATCTCTTTTTTGTATCGCTTCTCTTGCAAGTTCTATATCTTCACTTTTTGGCTCTATGATAACTATTTCATTGTCGGCATCCACGATAAAATTGTCTTTGAGTAAACTAAGGTCGATATCGACTCTAAGAGTAGGAATATCAAATGTCCTTAAAAGCATAGCAACATGAGAGCGTACACTTATCTCTTTGAGTATGGCACCTACAATGTTACTTTTGGAGAGATATTCGATATCGCTAGGCAATAGAGACTCAGCGACAAGGATAAAAGGTCTATTTGGTATTTTTGGTTTTAAAGAACTTTTAAGAACTCTGTTTTTGATATCTCTATAATCATCTGCTTTTGCATTGTTTGTGCTTTGCGATATCTCTTTTATATGGGTGTCTATGATTTTTTCAAACTCATCAAAGCTTTTTGCTTGTATAGATTTTAAAATAGCAAATTGTGCTTCAAAGATATCGTTTTTTATCTCTTTTAATTCTTGAGCCACTCTTTCGATAGCATCGCTAAATTTTTCATCATGTACTCTAAGTTCATTATGATAAAAAAAGGGTTCTGCCATGGCGATACCCTTGTGAATCACTTCACTTTTTAAAGAGCTACTTATATATTTTCTATGCTGTAGGGTATCTGTTTGTGTTACTTCTTCTTTGAAACTTTCAAGTAAAGTACTTAGTGTAGCTAGTGCTTCTTGTGCATCAATCCCTTGAGCGTTGAGTATAAAATTATCTTCAAATTCAAGCCCAAGCGTCAAAAGGTCATTGAGATTTTTCATATTGACATTTTTGTTGTTTGCACTTAGAGTGAGTGTACTCTTGAAGCTGTTAGCATTTTTTGCAAGAAGTGCACAGGGTCTAAGGTGCAATCCGCTTTTTATTTTTACTTGTGAAGTTAATGTGTGTTTTTTAAAAAAGAGATTGAAAAAGTTGCTCATAGGACACTTTATTTTGTTTTATCTAGTATTATATCAAAGTGAGCAGATAAAAAGATTTATGCTTCTTCTTTTTCAAAAATAGCCAAAAACATAAGAAATACACTCCCAATCATTGCTATATAAGCGATAAATTTTACAATATTGGCAATAAGCCAATCATACTTTACTAGATGAAAAACAGAGAGAATATAGTTAAAATCATGATACCCATCAACGCCTAAGAAAGATTTTGAAGCCGGCACCATCAATCCCTCATGTGCAGTTGATATATACCACGCCGTGTATTGCATGGAGATGCCAAGAAAAAAGAGACCCATAAGACCCATAAGTTTATTGCCTCTTTTGTAAAAGTAGAGTCCTATCCCTGCAGGAAAGAGCCATTGAAATATCGTACCATTAATGACCATAAAAAATTCAGGACAGGGCAATATATAGCATATGCCGTGTCCTGCTTCATGGACGATTCCAAGTGTTTGTTGCACTATAAAAAAGTAGAGCCAAAAAAGCTCCGAGAAGATAGAAGCATTGTGTGGTTTTATATTTGTTGTGTCGTATGGAGCGTATTGTAAAAAACCAAATAAAAATATAAAAAAGAGCACAAAAGTGGCTATTTTTGCATAATTTGTATTTTTAGCGGGTGAATCCTCTTCATTTTTTTCAAAAAGGTAATCAAAGTTTTCTTTATCCATTTGTCTCTTCTTTAGCATAAATGCCCTAATTTTCGTTATCTTATGATATACTATTTGCAATTATATCCAAGGTTCAATATTTGAAAGATTTTATAGAATTTATTAATGCAAAAAATCCTACAGAGACATCTCTCTATGATGATCTAAAATGTTCAAAAGAGGAAGCAAACTTACTTCAGTACCTTTGTAAAAAATATGCAAAAGGGATTGATGAGGTTTTAGTGCTTGAGGTGTTAGAAGATAATTTTAAAAGTGAGGCGAATGCACATCTTGAAAAGCTTGATCTTGTAAAAAATCTTCTTGATTTAGGCTGGGCTACACTTGGAGGATTTGCAAATACAAAGATTGCAGATACCTCTTCAAAATTAGAGATGCTACCAAGTAGTATTTCATTGAGTTCTAGCTTTTTTAGACTTGTTGATGAGATGGCTACTGAAGTCGATACAGATGAGATAAGAGCATATACAAGTCAACTCGAATATCTTCAAGATCAGTTTGACAAGATAGCACTGATGCAAGTAATAGCAGGAGCCAATCATAGTGCAAAAGATATCTCAGCAGGCATAACAAGGTTTCGCACGAAGCTTGAGCTCTTACAGCAACGGATAAATCAGAGATTGGAATTGACAAGCGAAGAGATGCCGATAGAAAATCTCTTTAGAGAAAAAAAGTTGAGCCAAAATGAACAGAGTATATTTTTTGCACTACTCAAAGAAGAGTATAGTAGTAGCGAGGGACAATACAGAGAGCTGGGTAAACTTGTTGAACTTGTGAGTTGCAATGAATTTGAAAAGATGAAAAACAGATCGCTCCTTGATGAGGACTCTAAGCTTTTATCTGAAGAGATTATCGATTATGATGAGATACTCAATATGTTTGGTAGTATTAGCCGTGCTTTTTTCATCAATGAAGAGATACTTACACGGGTTATGAATCCAAATAAAAAGAAAAAAGCCACAAAGCTCAAGCTTGAAACACTTGTTAAAGAACAAGAGATTTTTGAGTTTATTGAACCTGCTACAACGCTTGATGATGTAGTGCTTAATGACAAGACCAAAGAGACGCTTGAGACGATCATGCGACAGCTTGATAAAGATGTATTTGAGAAGTTAAAGCAGTGGGGTATCAAGGGCAAAAAGCGAAGTATTGATGCGAAGATTATCTTTTACGGTTATGCAGGAACAGGGAAAACACTCACGGCACACTCTTTGGCAAGAAGTCTTAAAAAGCCGATATTATCATTTGATTGTTCCAAGATTCTTTCAATGTATGTTGGTGAGAGTGAAAAAAATGTGAGACGGATATTTGATGATTTTTATGATTTGAGTCGTCAGGCAAAAGTTGATCCTATCTTGCTACTCAATGAAGCAGATCAATTTTTAAGTAGCAGAGTTGAAGGGGTTGGTAGCGGTGCAGATAAGATGCACAATCAGATGCAAAATATTTTTCTAGAGCAGATAGAAAAATTTGAAGGTATTTTGATAGCGACAACCAATCTTTTAGGCAATATAGACAAAGCCTTCTCAAGACGATTTGATTATAAGATTGAGTTTAAAAAACCCAATAAAAAACAGCGATTGCGTCTTTGGCAGATGATGCTGCCTGAAAATGCCGACTATGAAGATGGTTTCGAGATAGAACCCCTTACGCGCTATGAACTTACAGGTGCGCAGATTGATCTCATCATCAAAAATACAGCATACAAAGTTGCGGTACGAGAAGAGAGTCTTTTTGGAATGGAAGACTTTATCGAAGTTATCAATAAAGAGTTAGCGAGTAATTTTGATAGAGATGGTGCGAGTATGGGGTTTAGACTCTAGCGCTAAGTACTAAGCGGGTAGTATTAAAATTTGTTCATTTAAAGTTTTCTATTTTTGACTATATTTTCTTCTTTCCACTTTTTAGAAAAGTGGAGTAAAAGCGTCATGCTCACAAAATCGCGGGCGGCATATCCCTGCTTTACAAGGATGCTTACATGACGGTTATTTGATGAATTGCACCAGGGGCGCGAAAACGACAAAAGAAACCAAGAATCAATTTGCCGAACAAGTTCCTTTATCGCCAATCTTTTGCAATTCGTCTTTGATAAATCTTGCAACACTCTCTTCAACCGTAGTACTGATTTGATCGCTATAGACGGCAAGTCCTGCATTTGCAAAACCTTGTGCAGGTGAGCCACCGATACCGCTCACGATAAGAGCGTTTGGTTTAAGTGACATGATATTTGTTATCGCATTCGCACATCCACCACTTGCATGTCCCGGATTTTCTTGTGTCTCTACATCAACTATCTTATCATTTTCTAGTGTTATGATAGTATAAAATTTAGCTTTACCAAAATGTGCACCTCTTTTTGAAAGATAGCCATTATTTTCATCTGTTGGAAATATAATTCTCATAATTATCCTTAAAATTGAAGATTTAACTTATTGTTTTTATATGCATCGTAAGCTTCTCTTAGTGTCATGCCATTGGCACCAATATACATTTTAACTGACGAGCGTTTGAGAATATCAAGTGCTTTATTTCCGGCACCATTTCCAGTTATGATGACATCCGGATGGAGATTGAGTACTTTTTGAGCTGTTTGAAGCCCTGCACCATGATCCATTTGTTCAGTATCTATTTTAGTAGCTTCTAGCGTGTTTGTTTCTTCATCAAAAAACACCAACATCTCCATGCGTCCAAATCTTTCATCTATTTGACTCTCCCAGTTGTCGCCTTTGGCGGTAAATACTATTTTCATTAGATACTCCTTATTTATTTTATTGTTGAAGAAGTCTAGTAGTGACTTCTAATTATCTCTTTTATCTCTTTCCAACTTTTTTCAATCATAGTTGAAAGATGACTTTTTGCATTATACTCCACAATAGGTTTAGCATCAGTAAGAGCTTGCGTAAAAGTTTCATCATAAGGTAATTTTGCAATTACTTTTATATTTTCTTCAATCAAAAATTCTTCTATATCTTTTGTCATATTAACATTTAAGTCATATTTATTTATGATACAAACTGCTTGTAAGGAAAAAGTTTTAAGAAGTTTTACAACTCTTTTGAGATCATGCAATCCAGAAACAGTAGCTTCGGTCACAAGTACTACTAGATTAGCTCCGCTTAGCGAAGATATAACAGGACATCCTATTCCTGGACTTCCATCAGTTATAACGAACTCTTTATCATTCTTAAGAGCTAGTATTTTCGCTTCTTGTTTGACTTTTGCTACCAACTTCCCTGAGTTTTCTGCTGCAAAACCAAGCTTGGCATGCACCATAGTAGAATCATTTTTTATATTTGAGGTAAACATATCTCCTGCTTTTTGCTTCACCATCGTGATAGCATCATTTGGACATACTCTGCTACAATACCAACACCCCTCACAAGATATTTTATCTACAACATATCGCTCATCTTTTTGCTCTATCGCATCAAACCTGCATACTTCTTTGCATTTGCCACAGTTATTACATTTACTTTCATCTATAACAGCTAATTCTCCACTATAAAAATCTTCTTGAGAAGAAAAATCAGCATCAAGTAATAAATGCATATTTGCAGCATCAACATCGCAATCCGCAACTACTGCATTTGAGCCCTCAAGATATGCAAAAGAAGCACTTATTGAAGTTTTGCCCGTTCCGCCTTTGCCGGATATTATGACAATTTCTCTCATTGTAATCCTTCTAGAAATCTTACAATCTCTTCAATAGATTCTTTAAAATGCTCTATCTTTGGATAAATAAGCTCTCCCTTTGCATAACACCGGGCTACTGTTTTGTCATTTTTGATTTTTGCAATGATTGGAATCTGCTCTTTGGCACAATACTCTTCTACGCTGTTATTGCCTATGCCGTGTCTATTGATGATTACGCCGATTTTTTTCTCTAAAACTTTCATAGTTTCAACAGCAAGTGTAAGATCATTTAGTCCAAAAGGAGTAGGTTCGGTGATGAGTATCACAAAATCACTTTCCTTACTTGCTTCAATAACAGGACAACTTGTTCCAGGAGGAGCATCGAGAAGTTTTATATGATTTGGATAATTTTTATCTGTATAGTCTATCGTTTGAGCGATAAGCGGTACAGCCATCTCTTGACCAAGATCCAGTCTTCCTTCGATAAAATCAAAATTCTTAGTTTCGTAAACTTTAATTTCACCAATTCGTTCCGGTTTCATAGGTAATGAATTTGTAGGACAAAGTTCACTACATGCATAACAACTATGACAAAGTTCAGGATGAATGATAATCTCATCGCTAAGAGCTACAATAGCATTAAAGTTACACACATCAGCACAATCACCACAATAAGTACAATTTTTACTCTCCCAACGAGGTACCATTTTATTGGCAACTATTGTAAATTTGTTTTCTCCATGTACAAAAAGCCCTGAATTTGGTTCTTCTACATCAAGGTCAGCTAATACAACAGATTTGCCAAGCGAGGCCAAATATGCACTTAGATTGGTAGAAACGGTGGTCTTTCCGGTACCACCTTTTCCACTAGCTATTGCAATTTTCATTTAATTGCCATTATTAAAAGTTCTATTGTGAGCTTTGCCTCTACCGTTTCCAAGACCCAAACCTTTTCCGTTTCCTTGGCAAGGTTGTGTGTTTTTGTTAGCTCTTCTTCCGCAACCGTTACCCATACCGCTACCGTCTCTTCTGCCAAAGCTTATAGCTTGTGTATCTGTTTCGTTACGATTGTTCATCAAGCCTCTCCCGAGTCCTCTTCCTGACGCTCTATTCCAAAAGCCGTTGTGGCATCCTTGCCCTTTTCCTTGTTTTGTAAACATGAAATATCCTTTCTATAAGAAAAATTATGCCCAAATATTTTGAACATATGATCATATTGTAACGAACATATGTTCAAAAGTCAAGTATTTTATTAAAAATTATCTTTTTTGTATCTCAATATTCTTTTTATTGATAAGTGCATCGGCAATTTTTTGATGAGCAGACTGGATAAGTCTAGCAAAGGTAGTTCGAGATATATTCATTTTTGTCGCGGAATCTTCTTGATAGAGTGATTCAAGGTCAGCTAGTCTAATCGCTTCCATCTCATCTTCATAAAGTATGACAGTTTCAAGTTCATCTCTTGGTATGCCACACGGCTTGAAACATACTCCTAGATGATCCATATCTATGTTTCTGTTTTTTCTTTTTCTTCCGACACAATTTTTCATAGTACACAATCCAAATATTTTTTCTCATTATATCGAACATATGTGCAATGTTCAAATATAATATTATTTTGAGAATAATTATCAATTTAATAAAAAATAAAGGTTTCTTTCTGTATTATTTTGATATCCATTATCAAAAAGGAGATATTATGGCGGAGAGTGATTTGAAAATTGAGATTAGACAGATGATTAAAGATTATATCGATATCGACAATAAAGCCGCATGTTCGATTGTCAAAGCACTTAAGATGCGTCACGCAGATCTAGATATTGCTATAGCGATGAATATCACAATATCTATCATAAAGGAGATGCAATGTGTAGTGTCGAAGTGCCGATAGAGAGTTTCTTAAGCGAGAAAGCAACAAGGATTGTTGGGTTTGAAAAAGAACAGGAGTTTTTAGCAAAGCTAGATGTGTTTGATAAGATTTCTAGCCAAAGAAAACTTTTTTATATCTTTTTTAACAATCAAGTAGATGATGATTTGCGTTTTAGTAATCGCGAGATAGCACAGTGGGCACATGTACCTTTGCAAGAAGCTTTTGTGATGAAAATCAAACTTTTATTCGGTTGGCGTTTTGCCCCTTTAGTATATGAGATGCCGAGTGATTTGAGTGTTTTTAAGCCATTTTCTTCATCCGTGCAGCAGCTATTTTTGCGACCAAAATATTTTCAAGCATCCTTGTGGATCTCTTTGAGACAAGATATAAGACGCGCAGAGAAACTTTTTATGCTCATAGGTGAGAATCGACTCTCTTTTTTGCTCAATGCCCAATATGCCTTTGAAGAGTTTGTGATTGAGAGACTCGGCAAAGTGCACAAAGAAGAGGAGATAGTGCAGTTTAAAGAGTATATCGATGTTGTGGTAAACGAAGATCAAAAGGTGAAGATATTTCCTTTTTGGCAGATGCTCCAACCCGATAAATGTGCTATAGATGAGCATATTCAAAAAGCCGTAGAATGCATAGAGCAGACTTCGTTTAAACAGGTCTATCTTGTTTATCCGAAAAATAAAATGTTCAAAAAACATATACCGATCAAGGTGCCTCATCTTGATCTTTTAGGAGAGTATAGAATCAAAATTGTTCCATACTCAATGCGATCAATTTTAAAATAAAAGGAGAAAATATATGAGTGCAATATTTTATGGAAGCAGTACGGGAAATACAGAGAGTGCAGCGAAGGCTATAGCAGAGCATCTAGGCATACAGGAGGTATTTGATATTGCCAAAGAGGGTGTAGCAAAAATAGAAAAATATGACAAGATAATTTTAGGTACCTCAACATGGGGAAGTGGTGATTTGCAAGATGATTGGGATGATGAGTGGGAGGCTTTCAAAAAGATAAATTTCAAAGGAAAGACTGCGGCACTTTTTGGACTAGGCGATCAAGAGTGTTATAGTGACAATTACCTTGATGCTATGGGAGCAATCTATGAAGTCGTAGTAAAGAACGGAGGTATTGTCGTGGGCGAATGGTCGAGTGAAGGATATATCCATGATGCATCTAGTGCTGAGATTGAAGAGGGTTATTTTGTCGGGTTGGCACTCGATGAGGATAATGAGAGTGAGTTGAGTGCATCTCGCATAGAGCAGTGGTGCTCTCAGATAAAAGAGAAGATAATCTAAAAAGGAGTAAAAATGTCGGTATTGATTTTAGGCGGAGATAAGATAGACCCCATACGAGAAGTTCTTTATGATATGGGCGTGAAGTCGATCATCCATTGGACGGCAAGAAACCAAAAGAATAGATGCAAAAAAGATAGACCTATCCCCGTGAGTGTTGAGATAGTCTTGATGTTGACAAATTTTTTAAATCACAATGCTATGAAACACTACCGCGCAGAAGCGAAATCAAAAGGGTTGCCTATCGTTTATAGCACGAGAAATGTACAGTGTGTCAAAGATGAATTTGGCAGAACATTAGCAGAATTAGGACTGGATAGTAAAGTGTGCCGATCGTGTGAACAGTTTGAAAAATGTTACAATGAAGGATAAGTTAAATGGAAGATTTTTTCTTTATA
>JAFGVX010000003.1 GCA_016937775.1 Campylobacterales bacterium
CCCTGCGAGATTTCACTTTGCTACATCATAATGACGATTTGAGTGGATTGCTTCGTTCCTCGCAATGACGGCTTACCCCATCGCTTTTTTTACTCTCCCCATAAGTCCAAAACTCTCCACTTCAAGCAGTGAAAATGCAAACCATTTTTTGCCAAGGTCTTTAAGGCTTGCGCCGATGTGATATATCTCCACTTCATCGATTATCAAAAACCTATCGTGAGAACTTGTAAACTCTTTGGCTTCTATCTTGGCGTATTGGGTATTGTGTTTTTGTAAATCCACCCTTAACTCTTTTGTGATACTTTTCGTAAGTATCTTTACTTTTACATTTGGTTCACATTTGCCGAGAATCGATAAAGTTGTTTCATCACAATAATTATCTATCAAGATTATAGAATTTTTAGCTTTTTTAACTAGCCCACTTACAAATAGATATGCATCAAATATCTGTCCATCGAAAAATATCCCTTGTTTTGGCTTGAGAGATTTATCTTCTAAAGCATCGAAAAGCTTTTCAAATTTTTCATCTGTTTTTATCTCATGAGTGATTTGGCGTTTTTCCACTAAATCAAGTCGCTTAAATATATCAGCATTAGATGAGAGGAAGTTTCTCATTTTAACAAAACCATTGATGATATGAATGCTAGTTTTTATAGCTGTTTCACTTCTAAGAACTGCTGAAAGCATAGAAACCCCTTGCTCTGTAAAAACGAAAGGAGGAAATGAGGAATGCTTAAGTAATTGTAACCGGTCACAATTTGTGACCAGTCCATCCTTTTCAGTTTCTGATAATTGAAATCTAAACTCGATAGGAAATCTTTCAATATTTCTTTTTACTGCTTGATTTAAGACTTTTGTATTTACACCGTACAGCTCTGCTAAATCTCTATCAAGCATCACTTGAACACCACGAATTGTAAAAATCTTATCTTCTATATCTTTTTTTATCAAATCTGCCATTTTTTGCCTCCGATTATCAAATCTTAACGCAAAAAATAGATTGTATTTAAAAATATTTCACTTTGTCATATTTACCTCTCGTTTACAAAAAATGCTATAATCATCTCATTATTTAATTCCACGATTTTTTTACCGTTTTGGATATAATCCCAAAAAACTAAACACCTATAAGGAGAGACAAAATGGAAAGATTAAAAACCTATGGACTGATGATAGGTTTAACTGTTCTATTTATCTGGTTTGGTGGTCTCATCGGCGGTCAAACCGGTATGATTATCGCACTTATCATTGCACTTGGTATGAACTTCTATGCCTATTTTTATAGTGATCAAATGGTACTCAAACACTATAAAGCCGTGCCCGTTGAGAAAAGCTCCGCTAGAGAGCTTTATGGAATTGTCGAGCAACTCACGCAAAAAGCGAACTTGCCGATGCCAAAGATTTACATCATCCCAGATGGCGTTCCAAACGCATTTGCAACAGGCAGAGACTACGATCATGCCGTGGTCGCGGTCACTGAAGGACTTTTAAATTTACTTACCAAAGAGGAAATAGAAGCAGTTTTGGCACATGAGCTCAGCCACATCAAACACTACGATATGCTTATAGGCACCATAGCAGCGAGTATATCCGGAGCTATAGCAATGCTTGCAAACTTTGGGATGTTTTTCGGTCATAATGATGAGCGCCCCAATCCTATAGTGATGATCGCCCTTATGATTATCATGCCTCTTGCGGCTTCTGTTATACAGATGAGCGTGAGCCGAAGCCGAGAGTTTATGGCGGATGAGGGAGCAGCAAAAATTACGGGACACCCTGAATGGCTTCAAAGTGCGTTACTTAAACTTGAGAGTTATGCAAAAGGCAATATGATGCAAAATGCAGAGCCCCAGAGTGCGCATATGTTTATCATCAACCCTTTTACGGGCAAAAATTTCGCTATAAGTAATCTCTTCAGAACTCACCCTACAACCGAGCAAAGAGTCGAGAGACTTGAAGCACTCAAGAAGCTCTAATGGCATCTGCTCTAGCGCTCCAACTCACCCTTGGTTGTAAACTTGAAGATATCGAAGATGAAGATAAAGATATCATTAAAGAGTTGCAAACTCTTGGGGCACTAGAGCAAGATAACAAAGGTCTTTTGAAGCTTACAAACCTCTATCGTATAGGTAGGATATACCTCTCTAAAGACGGTAGGGGCTATTTGGAGAGTGAGATCAAGCAAGAGGTTGATCTCCTTATCGAAAACGATCACTTGGATGATGCAAGGCATGGCGACATCGCCGTTGCCAAGCGCATCATCGCACGCAAAGGCAGAGCAAGCGGCAAGGTCGTGCTCATCGCAAAAAGAGCCGAGCTCTACTCATTTGGTTATATCAATAGCATGCAAAATGATAGTTTCGAGATGCTCAATATCAAAAATGCGACACCTTTAAGCGTAGATTTTGCGGGATATGATACACAAACATTGAAGATCTATGATCTTTTCAAGATAGACGCCTATAGCGATAAGATACTCACCAAAATCGGTAACCTTAATGACCCTAAAGTCGATGAAAAGCTCTCGCTTGGACTCTACCACAGAGAAGATGCTTTCCCTGAAGCGTGCATCAAAGAAGCCAAAATGATAGAACCCGATATCGATACCATAAATCACCCCGAGAGGATTGATCTGACACATCTTGATTTTTGTACAATCGATCCCGTCACTGCAAAAGACTTCGATGATGCTATCTACTTTGATGTGGCATCTCATACCCTCTATGTCGCAATCGCCGATGTGAGCCATTATGTGCCCTACTATAGTGCTATCGACAAAGAAGCGAAGAAGCGAGGCTTTACAACCTACTTGCCACACAAAGCCTTTCCGATGATACCAAGAGAACTGAGTGAAGATATCTGCTCACTTAAACCCAGCGTCAATCGCCTTGCTTTTGTGGCAAAGATAGCACTCGATAGAACAACACTCAAGTCGCTCAAAGAGGAGTTCTTTGAGGCAATCATTCACTCAAAACATCGATTTAATTATGATGAGATAGATGCATTGCTTCAAGAACCAAAGAGCGATGATGCATCAATAGTAAAACTTTTAAAGTTTATCGTACCGCTTTATGCGATTACGCAACGACTTAGAGCTACTAGATTGAAGCAGGGTTTTGACTTTAGGTCTCAAGAGATCAAACTCACTATCGATGATGCACATCTGCTTACTCATACTCAAATAGAAACAGGTACTCCATCGCACTCACTTATAGAAGAGTGTATGCTTTTAGCCAACCAAGCTGCAGCCAAACGATTTACAGGCGAAAATGACGGTATCTTTCGTATCCATGAGCCGCCACAACTCAGTAAGATGGAAGAGCTACTCAGTGAGCTAGCAGCTATCGGGCTCTATGTTGAGGAGTATGATGATTCTCCTTCGCTTATCCGTGCCATCCAAAAAGAGGCAAAAGTGCTCAATCTTGAGAGTGAAGTCGATGAGATGATCATCAAATCGCTCAAGCAAGCAAGCTATAGTGCTACAAATGTGGGGCACTTTGGACTTGGCTTTGAGAGCTATAGCCACTTCACATCGCCTATTCGTCGCTATAGTGATCTTATACTCCATAGACTCATCAAAGCACAACTGACCAAAGATGAGCAAGAGATGGAGTATCTACTTCGAAACCTCCAACCATTGTGTGCGCGAGTGAGTGAGCTTGAGCGAGAAGCGACAAAAGCCGAGTGGGACTTTCGAGATAGAAAATTCGCCAGGTGGGCCGAGGGGCAAATCGGTCAATACTTTGAAGCTGAGGTTATCGAGGTCGGCAATTATGCAAAAGCACTTTTGCGTACGGAAATGCAAGGCATTATTGTCTATATCAAAGCTAATGATGTGGCTCTATTTGATACAATAGAAGTAGCAATAACAGAGGTATCAATACCACAAGCAACCATCATGGCAACAGTTATGCGTAAAATAGCTTCTAAAGCGATTGAGGTATAGATGTACGAAAAAGAGTTTTTACAGATAGCAGAGCAGGCACTCCCCAAGGCATTACTTTTGTATGGCGAGAATGAGTACGGTATAGAAAAAACACTACAACGCTACATTACTACGCTTGATGCGAAAGATGATATGCTCAAACTCTATTTTGAGGATTGGGATTTTGAGCAAGCAAAAAATTATCTCTCACAAGGCTCACTTTTTGGTGGCGTCAATCTACTCATCATTAGAAATGATAAAGTGAAAAATATTAAAAAACAAGAGCTTGAATTTCTCATAGAAACCACGATGAAAAATGAGAATAACTACCTCATATATGTCTATTACGGAGATGTAAAAAATATCAAAGAGACGACAAGACTCTTCAATAAAAAACCAAAGAGTGCTGAAGTGCGTTTTTTTCCATATTTTCCGAAAGACAATATCGCTTATCTTGAAAAAGAAGCAAAAGAGCTCGGCGTCGACATAGACCACCATGCACTCACAAGACTCATCGATACACTTGAAGACAATCTCGCACTCGCACTCAATGAACTTAAAAAATTTACTATCTTTGAGCGTAAAGTGGGTGCACAAGATGTGGATGATCTTGTCTATTCTACTTCGCCTCTCTCCATTGAGCAACTTTTGCTTGAACTTTTCAATAAATCAGACATCACGCTTACACTACAAAAACTTTTAGAACTTGGAGAAGATGAGATAAATATTTTACGCTCAACACAAGCATTTGTCTATCAGCTTTTTTTATTTCAAGCTTATATCAAACTCAACGGCTATATCAATGCAAATGAAATACTCGGCTACAATCCCCCAAAAAACATCGTGGATCAAAAAGCAAATCTTGCAAATCGGATCAAATCGCAATCAATACTCAAAATAGCACAGCATCTATTGAATGCTGAACTGCAACTCTCAAAGGCAAAAACTCAACAAAAAGAGGCACTCATCTATACAACGCTCTCATCTATACAAACTTGGCTTTAAGCTAAATTGTGATAACCTTATATCTTTAAAATTCTTGCTCAAAGCCAAAAGGCAATGGGCTATAAAACCAAAGGAAGCGAATGAATTGTTACGAAACACTTTTTGTAGTTAAACCTACACTCACAGAAGAAGAGATCACTGCTCAAATCACAAAGATGAAAGATATCCTTGCTAAAGAAAATGCTGAACTTATCGCTGAAGATAACATGGGTATGAGAAAATTGGCATATCCCGTCGAAAAACATCTTCGAGGACACTATACGGTACTTTATTATAAAGCTGAAGGATCAAGCATAGCTGAGATCGAAAGAAATTTGAAAATCAATGAAAATATCATCAAATTTTTGAGTGTAAAATATAGTAAGAAAAAAGAGATAGCTCAATTTGAAAAAATGACCGAAGCGGCTAACAAAAAAGAGAGCAAACAAGCATAGACCTAAAAAGGAGGCTTCATGTTCAACAGAGTAATATTAGCAGGTAACCTTGCAAGAGATATCGAAGTTCGATATGTCGGGGCAAATAATACAGCCATAGGCAATACGGCAATAGCTACAAATCGAAAGTATAAAGGTAGCGACGGCGAGCAAAAAGAAGAGGTGATGTTCATTGACATTACATTTTTCGGACGCACAGCAGAAGTTGCAAGCCAATATCTCAAAAAGGGGAGCCAAGTCCTCATAGAGGGAAGATTGGTGCTAGACCAATGGACTGCAAATGACGGCTCAAAAAGAAGTAAGCACTCCGTAAATGTGGAGTCTATGCAGATGCTTGGTGGCAAAGATACCAATCAAGGCGGATATGAACAGCCACGACAACAAGAGACAAAAAAAGAGGCGAACGAAAGCGTTCCGGAAATAGATATAGATGATGACGAAATACCATTTTAGGAGAAAAAATTAAATGTCAAAAGAGAGAAAATTTAAAAAACGACACTGCAAATATTGCGAAGCGAAAATCGATACTATCGATTACAAAGATGTTAATATGCTTAAATTTACATTGAGCGAAAGATTCAAGATAATGCCAAGAAGATTAACAGGCAATTGCAAAAAGCATCAAGAGCTTGCAACGATAGCGATCAAAAGAGCAAGACAGAGTGCACTCATTCCGTACATCGTAGATAGAAAGAACGTAGTCGAGTCTCCATTCGATCTTATAAAATAAACTATGTCCCCTTCAAGGGGACATACACTCACTTAATACACTTTTTTATACTTTCACACAGCG
>JAFGVX010000004.1 GCA_016937775.1 Campylobacterales bacterium
GTTTTTCTCCTAAATACATTTTTAATTGTACCATTTAGGAATATAACCTCTCTGAATTATTGTCTAAATTATTAGTGGCAGTATAAAAACAAAACGAAATTACAGCACAAGAAATACAGAAACAATCAAAAGTGGTGAAAAAGCTTTTTTTGATGATGCAAAAAGAAAGGCACAGCAATCAAAGAAAAAAACAAGCTACAAAGAAAAAGTTGCTAAAGGCTGTGATTATGAAGCGTTTGTTTCGGATTATTATAAGGCGCAAGGGTATGTTGTTTATGAGCATGGCAAAGAAAAGGGTAGGGAAGATGGGGGAATAGATATCATTGTCATGAAAGATAAGATGATTTATTTTTTACAGTGTAAAAATTGGAGCGAAAATCATAGATATAAGATTACGCACAAAGATATAAAAGTATTTAGAACAGAAGCAAGAGACTTTATCACTTCCAATGGTCTCTTTGAAGCAAGGCAGGATGATATTCGTTTACGATTTGTTGTCTCTGGCAATATACTTGATAAGTCCGCATTGTATGCTTTAGAAGGTGATAAAAATTTAGATTATGAAATACTAAAGATGAATAATGATGACTACAAATCTACAAATCAAAAGGAACACAATGCTTAAAATACTTCTTACTTTCATGCTACTTTTAAATGTTGCGCTTTATGCGGATGAAGTGCCATACAAACTCGACATCACCCGCGACGGTAAAGTCTCCGCTCAAGTAGCCTATAATTTTTGGAGTGGAGAATACCCAAGCCCTGTTATAAATGTCCATGCAGGAACAGATGGAAAAACGACCATAGAGGGCTATGTTTCTCTGCGCAAGAAAGAAGAGCGCAAGGTATGCACGGTAAAAAACGGACTCTATCATCCGTGGTCAAAAGATGAAAATTCATATATCAATTTTTATACTATCGTGCCCATTGAGAGCTATAAGGTTTTGGTGGAACTTCCCGATGAAGTTCAAAGCAGTTTCAGCGATCCGGATTTGAAAGTCGGTGATGAGATACGAAACATCGTTTATCTTGCCGAAGGAGAATCGCAGGGCATTATCCATGGTGATAAGAGAGCAGATGAGATAATCTATTTTCAAGTAAATATTTTTGAAAACAATCCAAAGATATTTCAACGCATAGAAAATATAAGCACTCTTGAAAAGAATGAGCAGTGGCTCTATCTCAAGTGTGATGAGGAGTATAACATCTTTGTTGAAGATGTTGATCTGCTTGAGCAAGAGGGCATCAAAGAGGGGCAGATAACAGGCTATGGAAGTGTCTCTCCATAAATTTCTCTTAATTTTGTTTTTAAAATAGCAACTTTTATAAACTAATATTTTATAAAAACATATAAATTGAAAACGAATCTCTTGCTTTTGTTTTAAAAAATAGCTAAAATATAAATTATGAATTTACAAAATAATATAAAAATAAAACAACTATATCAAATGTTACCGGAGGGAGTAATAGCTCCTGCTTCTTGGCTTGCAGAGAAAGGCTACTCTATGCAGCTGCTTTACCAGTACACCAAAAGCGGTTGGCTCAAAAAAACATCAAGAGGCTCATACATAAGAGGCGATTCAAAGCCATCTTGGCAGGGTGCTGTTTTGGGGCTTCAAAAACTTAGCCATGAGCCATTTCACGTAGGCGGTGTAACAGCACTAAATCTTCAAGGTTATGCTCATTATCTGCCACTCAATAACTCGCAAACCATATATCTGTACGGTACTCAAAAACTTCCGGCATGGTTTAAAAATATAGAGCTTGAACAAAAGTTTAATGTGATGAAAAAGCCATACTTTGAGAAAGTAGGTCTGAAAAATATCCCATCCAATATAAAAGATTGGGAGATGGTTGTTTCTTCTCCTGAGAGGGCTATGCTAGAGCTTCTCTACCAAGTCAAACCTGATGGACTGAGTTTTGAGTTTGTGGCAGAGATATTTGAGGGGCTTACGACACTTCGTCCATCTTTAGTCAATGAACTTTTAGGTATGTGTGAAAATATAAGAGTGAAACGCCTCTTTTTATTTTTGACAAGCTATTTTAATCATCCTTGGGCAAAGCACATAAAAGCTGACGGCTTGGAACTTGGAGTTGGCAGGATGCAGGTCGTAAAAAACGGTGTATTTGACAATGAGTTTTTAATAACAGTACCAAGGGAGTACCATGCTAGATAAAAATTCTATCTATTACAAACAGGTGCAACTGCTTTTAGGAGTGTTACCGTTTGTTTCACAAGAGGAGTGTTTTGCCCTTAAAGGCGGTACGGCTATCAATATGTTTGTAAGAGATATGCCAAGACTCTCGGTTGATATAGACCTTATGTATCTAAGAGTAGAAGATCGACAAACCAGCCTTCAAAACATTGCCGAGTCGTTTGAAAGAATTGCCCGCTCAATTGAGTCGTCAATAAAAGGTGCAAAAGTACACAGACTAGATCAACAAGGAGACGGGATACTTTCTAAACTCCAAGTTGAGAAAAACGGTGTCCGAATCAAAATAGAAGCTTCACCTGTGACTAGAGGAACAGTGAGAGAGCCAAGTATGCTAAGCGTATCGGCAAGGGTGGAAGAGGAATTTGGTTTTGCCGAGATGAGCGTAGTTCACTTGGACGATCTGTACGCTGGAAAACTCTGCGCTGCACTTGATAGACAACATCCAAGAGACTTTTTTGATGTGCGAGGA
>JAFGVX010000052.1 GCA_016937775.1 Campylobacterales bacterium
AGTGTATAAACTTGTACATAAATATAAAGTGGCAATTCCTTTGAGAAGTGATTATGGTACACAGCCAAATGTCTATTATGTGCCACCGACTGAAGCACCTGCAAAATTTGATGCTGAGGGCAAAGTGATCGAGGGAAGTCAAAGAGTTCCAGCTGAAGAGCTTGAAGCGCTCTTTGGAAAAGATGTACATGCAGCTATCAAAATACTCAAAGATGAGAAAGAAAAAAGAGCGAAAACAGGTGAGAGTGAGTTGATGGATCTCCTTATCGCTTATCATCACTCAGATATGTTTAGACTTGATAATAACTACTATCAAGAGTTTGCTAAAGAGAGCGGTAAATCTCTACTGGCTCCGATTGATGAGAGATATTCAAGCGGAAAAAACACAAAAGAGATAACTCACTTTAAGGTGCACGCATGAGAAGGATAGATATGATAAAAAAATTGACTTTAGGACTTATGTTTTTTGCGGCGAGCTCACTCTTTGCTGAGTCGGCAATCACGGCAATAAAAGTTTCAAATAGTATAGATTTGAGCAAAACTAAACCAAATGATGCAATCTGGTCAAAAGCAAAAGCAAATGAGGTGATCTGCTACCCACAAACGACCATTAAATTTAATGATAAAAAAGCAAATGAGCTCAATGCTCAAAACAAGGCAAAAGCAGCAAACATATCGGCGATTTATAATGCGCATTCATTAGCGTTTAAGATAACCTGGAATGATGCTACTCAAAATATACAGTTGCCGCAGAAATCAGATATTTACGGTGACGGAGTGGCTGTGCAGTTTGCTCAAAAATTTGATGATCCTAAAAAACTTCCCTACATCGGAATGGGAAGCAAAGATAGAGAAGTTTTGATCTATCTTCAAAAGGCAGTTGAGCAATACTTTGAGCCAAATAAAGATATAGAACATCAAGTAAGTAGAGACAACACCAATGCTTTTGGCGATGACCTTAAAAAGTATGATGCCGCAGTCAAAGCGTTAGCAATCAATGAGTACCATAAAGTGTTTGTAGGAGAAGGGTTTCGCTCGATGACACAAGTGAGAAGCGATTATGGCAAGCTTGGTATGGATATGAGCTACAAAGGCGGAAAGTGGAGTGCTATATTTACCAAACCTATGAGTGATGAGTATGTGGATATCTCCAAGGCCGGAGCAATTCCTGCTTCATTTGCTCTATGGGATGGTGATAAGTTGGGAAGAGATGGACTTAAATATCTCTCTAGTTGGGTTGCAGTTAAATTCCAAGGGAAAAAAGGCGGCGATGCGCTTGTAGATGAGCTTACAAGTGAGCCTGCAGGTGATGTGCAAGCAGGAGAGGCGCAGGTCAAAGCGATGTGTGCGAGTTGCCATAGATTTGCTGATCAAAATGCTGCTCCTGCGGCGATGGGACCTGCTTTGTATAATATCGGTGGATATTCGACGAGTGCATATCTTGCTGAGTCGATCAAAGAGCCAAACGCAGTTGTCGTTCCGGGATATAATCGAAATGCTCATCCAAGTTTCAGTTGGTATAGCGTGGATGACAATGGCACAAGAACAACGACTATGCCTCCTATGATGAATGACGACAAGAGTATAGCAGATGCTGTAGCCTATCTTAAGACCTTGAAAGCGGAGGTAGAAAAATGATGAAACAATACAAGATAAAAGATCTAGCATGGATATTTGCAGTCGCAATTTCCATAGCTTTTGTCGGATGTGGTGAAGAGAAAAAAGCAGAAAATAACGAGCAGACAAAAGCATCAACTACTACGCCGGTGAGCACAACTACTGAAGCATCATCTGCAAGTGCAAAAGAGGTCGCAATGGAAGGTTTTATGACAACCGAGTGGTGTGCCAAGCAAGGAATGTTCCGTGATTGTAGGATGGAGAGCATCGTATGTGGTGAAGGCGGCTGCTATAAGCATTGGGAATTCGGTGACAAAGAGAAGATGAATCTTGTCCTCTATGTTCATGACGATATGAAATCCTATAAAATCAAGCCTACAAAAGAGTTCAATATCGCAGAGTTTTTAGAAACGAGCATCAATAGAAATGCCGTTACGATAAAAGGACATTATGATGAGGCTTCAAATACTATTTATGCAACAAGTTTCGAAGCCCCACCACCACCAAAGAAATCATTTTTTAAAGGGTGCTTGTAAAGAGGATTTAGTATCAAATAGCGTTAAGTGTTAAGCGAGTAGCATTAAGGTATTTTGTCATCTCGAGCGTAGCGCGGCGATCCATTCTTTTGGATTGTCCCCAGACTAAAGTCCTGCGAGATTTCGTTTCACTACATGCTTCATCGTACACTCCTCGTAATGACACTGCTCTTTCTGTGTCGCACTGAACTTGTTTCAGGGTTTATAAATTTAGATGCTAGATGCTGAAGCAAGTTCAGCATGACGAGCAACAAGAACTATAAATAATATAGGTTATAATAATCTCAAGGAGTATCTTTGGATCAAAAAACAAGAGTATATATCTATGCATTTTTATCACGCATCTTTAGTGAGCAGATTGATAAACAACTTTTGAGTGATTTAAGGAGTGATGATGCTTTACTCAAAACGATAGGTGAAGAGGCTTTCTCCTACATCCGGAGCAAAGATGAAGATACGCTTCTTGAAGAACTTAATATCGAGTATCACTCGCTTTTTGCGATGAATAATCATCCGATAGAATCTTCCGTGCAAGATGTTAAAAACGAGATACTCGTCGGGTTGCAAAATCCTGTTATGCAGTTCTATTTTCAGCACGGCTATGAGCTTAATCTCGATGCATCAAGCCTCTATGTGCCCGATCATTTAGGTATGGAGCTTGGCTTTATGCAAAATCTTATTTTGCAAGATGAAAAAAAAGCACAGTTGCAGTTTTATAGAGCACATCTGCTCTCTTGGGTGCCACAGTTTTTGATTGCGATTAAAGAGATGAGTAAAAATCCTTTCTACCTAGATATCTGTGATTTTTGCATCGATTTTATGTTAGAAGATTTTAGTGATCTTAGCTTCGAAGCGGAGCGTCAAATTGATGATATTTGAGAATAAATCCATCATTACTCTAGAGCCTCTGGCATGTTTAAGAGTAGAGTATCTTTATAATGATTGTACACTTTGTCTTGATAGTTGTCCCAAAGATGCACTTTTGCTTGATAGAAGATCAAGAGTGGAAATTAAGTCTGATGCCTGTATAGATTGTGGTATATGCATAGGAGTGTGTCCGAGAGATGCACTCAAAAGTGAGGAGTTTGATCCTAATGCTTATATCATCAAAGAGGCACATAAGGATGCAGTTGTCCTCTCTTGTAAAGAGATATCTAAATGTCTTAGTGTCTTCAATGAAGAGCATCTTATCTCGCTTGGGTTGCGAAATAATAATGTGGCTTGCAATATGGCTTTGTGTGGCGATTGCCCTCTAAACATTGAAGGTAAAGTGCAAAATGATATACAACAAAAGATAAATCAAGTAAATATTTTTCTAGAGTATTTTGACTTTCAACCTATTCGAAAAGAGTATGCCTCAAAAGAGTTAGGTCGCAGAGAGGCACTCTTAAAGATATTTAAAGAGACAAAAGATGTGTTTGGCGACGAGCTCTCTCTTGATAAAGAGAAAAATATCCCGAACTATAGAACACTTTTTCAAAATTCGCTTAAGGTAAATATTGAAAGTATGGAATCTCGTGCAAAGATAGATTTTCGACTCTCTAATATTTCACATAAACAGATTGTATATGAGAGCTGTGATAATTGTGGCGAGTGTGTGCAATTTTGTCCTACAAAAGCACTTATATACAGCAGTGATGAGACAAAGATTCTTTTTGCACCGTTGCACTGTATATCATGCAGTATTTGCAATCATATATGTAAGCCAAATGCGATTTATGAGACAAATGAACTTGATATCATCTCGTTAGCGTTTGATAGAGCAGAGATACTCATAGAGCATACATTTGCGATATGTAGTGAGTGCAATATAAGTTTTCCGCAAAAAAAGGATGAAAAGATATGTACAAGATGTGTTTCTTTTATCTCTGAGAATAGTGATCTTTTTGTGCTTGCAAAAGATATATAATCACGATATTATCGCATTGTGCCACTGTACAAGTGTGAGCCTAAAGCCCTCTTCGACAATTTTTACTTCATGGCTAAAAAGCGGATTTGACGGAAATGCTATCATATCCCCCGCTTTCGGTTTTAGTGATACTTGCGTGCCGTCTTTATGGTAGAGATAGTTAAAGACAAGCTCTCCTCCCCTAAAATGATATGTGTCGGAGTTAGCATAAGATATATGCGAGGTTCCAAATGCGACCGTTGTGATTTTTCTTTGGGGCGCGACGAGTTGAAAACCTATCGTTTGACCTTCTTTATCGATGATCTCATTGGAATCATCGGAGTGTTTTATGTAAAAATAACCTTTTTTATATGCCAACACCTGTAGGGGAGTTGAAGTCGTAAGCGGTGCTGAAAAATACGCCTCTATAGTGCTTTGAGAACGAAGAAAACTTTTTGTGTAGAGTTCTTCAAAAAGAGCAGAGGGCTTATGAATAAGTGTTTTTCTGATTGTTTTATCAACGGCAGGGTTTACGATGCTATCAAGAAGCATATGCTTTACCTCTGCTTGCTTAGCGCATTCATCTTTATATGCTTCCTTTGCTATGAAGGCACACTCTTGTTTAGAGAGAAAATTTTCTATGATAAGAAACGGTGTTTTATGATAGGGATTGGGTAAAAAGAGATTTTGGATGTTCATCTCAAAAAGAGCGGCGCCACAAAAAATATCTTCACTAATTTGCTTCACGTTATTGCTCCAAAGATGTAATCTATCATTATAGTATAAAAAATGACAAAAGAGAGCTTATGGTTGAGTGTTATTTTAAAAAATAAATAGAGTTAGTCTTACAACCCTGCCTCTTTGATGGCTTCGGTTCTTGCATGTGAGATAAGCGGATCAATGATTAAGTTGAGATTGCCGTTTTCCATGACATCATCAAGCGCATAGATAGTAAGCCCGATACGATGATCAGTCAACCTGTTTTGCGGATAGTTGTATGTGCGAATCTTCTCACTTCTATCCCCTGTCCCTACTTGCAGTTTTCTATTTGCCGATGTGGCATCTAGTTGTTGTTGCATAGCTTGTTCATAAACTCTAGCTTTGAGCACTTTCATTGCCTTATCGCGATTTTTATGCTGTGATTTTTCATCTTGAATAGCGACAACAATGCCCGTAGGTATATGCGTGAGTCTAACTGCTGAATCGGTTGTATTTACAGATTGTCCGCCACATCCGCTTGAGCGGTAGACATCCATTTTTATCTCATTTGGCTTGATATCAACCTCGACATCATCAACTTCAGGGATGACAGCAACAGTAATAGCGGAGGTGTGCACTCTTCCTTGTGTTTCTGTGTCAGGAACTCTTTGGACTCTATGCGTTCCTGCTTCATATTTAAGCTTTGAATAGACGCCGTTTCCTTTGATTTGAAAGATAAGCTCTTTGTAGCCACCTGCACTTCCTTCGCTTGAGCTTACAATTTCTATCTTCCAGCTCATTTGATCAGCATAGCGTGTGTACATTTTAAAAACGTCATGAACAAATAGTGCACTCTCGTCACCCCCCGTTCCCGCTCGAAGTTCAATGAAGATGTCTTTATCGTCGTTTTTATCTTTTGGGATCATGAGAATCTTAATCTCTTCTTCAAGCTCATCTAAATATTTCTCTTGTTCTGCAAGCTCTTCTTTTGCCAATTCACCAAGCTCATCATCATAAATAAGCTCTCTATTCTCTTCGATTGATTTTTGTGTTTGAATATATGCTTTTGCTTTTTCCACAATAGCTTCAAGAGAACTTTGCTCTTTGCTTAGTTCCGTCATTTTTTTGATGTCATTACTAATCTCGGGAGAGCTTAATAGAGATGATATCTCATTATATCTGTCTATGAAGGGGGTGAGTTTGTCTTGAAGCATAATTAAGCTCTTTTTTAAAAAAAGAGATTCATCGAAACTGCATTATGCAGCTTCGATAGCGTTTACCATTTTGTGAAGTCTACTTACTTTTCTTGAAGCGGTTGGTTTTTTGATAAAACCTTTACTTACCATAGAATGGATCTGTTTGTTTGCATTTTTCAATGCTTCCTCAGCAGCTTTTTTATCGGCAGCTTCTACTGCTTCAAGTACCGCTTTTGTTATATTTTTTAAACGGGTTCTGTAGTATCTATTTCTCTCAGTTTTAACCGCTGTTTGCAAAATACGTTTTTTCGCTGATTTATGATGTGCCATCATCTTATCCTTTTGGTTTTTCTAATTCTATCTAAAATACACCCTATATAAAGTGCGTAATAAGTTCGCGAATAATATCAAAAAAAAGATTAAATTTTGATTAATGTTATTTGCCTCTCTTTTGCTTTAGGGGTTGTTTGAAGCAGAATATGAGCGAATTTAATTTAATTTCAGTTAAAATTACCGATAACTATAACCTAAAAGGATTATATATGTCGTTTTTTGGAACTGATGGCGTGCGCGGCAAGGCAGGAAAGAAAATTAATGCTTTAGATGTTATGAAGCTTGCGATGGCGACAGGGATATACTATCGTCAATTTGCAAAAACAAATAAAATCTTAGTCGGTAAAGATACAAGAAGAAGCGGTTATATGATAGAAAATGCTTTAGTCTCAGGGCTCACGGCTGTTGGATTTGATGTTATCCAAATCGGACCTATGCCGACACCCGCTATCGCATTTTTGACTGAGAATATGCGGTGTGATGCCGGTATTATGATCTCTGCAAGTCATAATCCATACTACGACAACGGAATCAAATTTTTTGATAGTGAGGGCAATAAACTCAACAGTAAAAGAGAAAAAGAGATAGAGAAGATATTTCGTGATGAAGCGATGTTAAAATCTGCACAAGCGCAAAATAGATTGATTGGTAAATCAAAAAGAATCGATGATGTCATCGGAAGATACATTGTGCATATCAAAAATTCATTTCCAAAAATATTAAGCCTTGCGGGCAAAAAGGTTGTGGTTGATTGTGCAAATGGAGCCGCATATAAAGTTGCACCTACCATCTTACAAGAACTCGGCGCCGAAATTGTAGTCATCGGCAATAATCCTGACGGGTTCAATATCAACGAAGGGTGCGGTGCTATGCATCCCGAGGTGCTTTCAAAAGCAGTTGTTGAAGCCAAGGCCGACCTTGGGGTCGCACTTGACGGAGATGCTGATAGAGTTGTTATTGTTGATGAAAAAGGTGAGATTGTTGATGGCGATAAGTTAATGGCATCTCTTGCTGTGTATCTCAAGGAAGAGGGGGCACTTAAGGGTGATGGGATTGTCGTGACCGTGATGAGCAACAGCGCATTAGATGACTATTTGAGCAAGCATGGATTAAAGCTTTATAGAAGTGCCGTGGGTGATAAAAATGTCGTTGATATGATGATGCAAAAAGGGATCAATTTCGGTGGCGAACAAAGTGGGCATATCATCTTTAGTGATTATGCGAAGACGGGAGATGGACTTGCAAGCGCACTTTTAGCGCTTGCCTATCTCACAAAGAGCCAAAGAAAAGCAAGTGATCTTTTTAATCCTTATACATCTTATCCGCAAAAACTTGTTAATCTCGTCGTATCACAAAAGAAAGAGCTCGATACACTCAAAGGATTAGAGAGGCTTACTGCAAAGATAGAGACGGCAAATATGCGTCATCTCTTTAGATATTCAGGAACGGAAAATAAAATACGCCTTTTGCTTGAAGGGAAGAATGAAGATTTGCTTGAGGTGATGATGAAAGAGGTAGAAGCATTTTTTTCTGAGGCACTTATTTGAGAAAAAATATACCTCTTTTTTTTGGAGTAGCATTTACTGTCTTTGCTATTGATCAATTGATTAAGTTTTATTTTGTGGAAGGTTTTTCTTGGGAAAGCGAGTGCATATCTTTTGAGCTTCACTACAATAAGGGCGTTGCTTTTTCAATGTTCACTTTTTTGGGCGAGAACCTAAAGTGGATACAGCTTTTACTTATAAGCGCTCTTGTAGTGTATATATTCAAAGACGGATATCTCAAAAAATATCTATTGCCCTCTAGTATCTTAATAGGGGCAGCCTTTAGTAATCTTCTTGATAGATTTATACATGGTGGCGTGGTTGATTACGTATATTGGCATTGTGGATTCGATTTTGCTGTCTTTAATTTTGCCGATATGATGATAGACTTTGCTATTGTGCTATTTCTTCTGAAAGCATATATCTTGGAGCGATGTGCGACTAAAAAGAGCTAAGCGTTAAGTACTAAGTAGGCAGTAATTGGTGTATTGGTAATTGGTGAGGAGTGTTAAAGTTTGGTTCGTTATCCTGAACTTGTTTTAGAATCTATGAATATTGATTGTGTCGGGCGCTAAAGTTTATTAAATAATTGGTTTAGGAGAAGACATCGCCCACGCTAAGTTTTGCAAGAAGTTCTTTGTGAATTCTTTTGTTGCTTGCAACGATAGTTTTAGAATCAAATGTATAATCTTCTCCGTTTGCATTACTATAGACACCTCCGGCCTCACTCAATATAATCATCCCTGCTGCGACATCCCAAGGTTTGAGATCGATCTCGTAAAATCCATCGACTTTACCTTGAGCCAAATAGCACAAATCAAGTGCGGCAGCACCTAAACGTCGTATATCTCTAATATCAGGCAAGAGTGTGCCGAGATTATGCATAACCCATTCATATTCAATTCCTTTATTTACTTTTGCATATGGGAAGCCTGTTGCGATAAGTGATTGTTGCAAAGAGTTTTGCGAGCTCACTTGAAGTAGCTCCCCGTTGAGATATGCTCCGCCGTCTTTTTGTGCATAGAACATCTCATCTAAGATAGGATTATAAACGATCCCAAAAAGACCGAGACCGTTTTCATATACTCCTATAGAGATGCCAAGATGAGGTATGCCGTGAATGAAATTTGTGGTTCCGTCAATTGGGTCTATATAGATTGCTTTTTCACTTTTTTCGCCCCCACTCCAGCTCTCTTCACCGATAAGTGTATAGTCACTAAAGTGCTCTTTGAGTTCCTCTATAATAAATGCTTCACACTTCAGGTCAAATTCGGTCACGAGATCAACAACACCCTTGTGTGTTATCTCTTTTTTGGCAAGATAGCCGCTTTTGATGATTGCACCTGCTTCTTTTGCGATTTGTTTTAGCTTTTCTAGTTTCGTTTTCATAAAAGAATTGTAGTATAATTTCGCTATGAAAACGAGCATATATTTATTAGTCATGCCTATTGTTTTAGGCGCATTTTTTTATCTGCTGTTTGATACCTATAGGGTTTCAAAGGGGTATGAGACGACCTCAAAAGAGATTGCCCTCGGAAATAATGCAGAGCAACTGCTTGATATTAGAATGCGTGAGTTAGCCGAGCTTTTGAGTTTGGGGACATATAAGGATGAAAAAAAAGAGGCGATAGATGCGCTTAAGCAAAAAAATAGTGAGCAGCAAAAGAGCATTCAAGGTAAATTGTTTGCGATAGCGTTATTGGTATTTGTGATTTTGGTAAGTTATTTTTTTCTTTCAAAAAAATATTATACTTTTTTTGTCTCTTTGAGCGCATTTTTTGCTCTGATATTTGGCATTATCACGCCTATTCTTATGGTGGTTATCAAAAAAGACGTGGAGTATTTGGGTGAGGTTGTGCTCTCTTTTGAATCCAAAGGAGTGTTGAGTTCTATCATGAAGCTTTTTGAAAAGCAAGAGTATGTGGTGGGGGCTGTAATTTTACTTTTTTCCGTACTGCTACCGTTTATCAAATCGCTTGGACTTATGCTTTTGAGTATGCGTGAAAATTTACCTTGGGCTTCAAGCATTGTAAGATTCTTTCGTTTTATCGGTAAGTGGTCTATGGTTGATATCTTTGTAGTGGCAACTTTTTTGGTCTATCTTGCAGGGGGAAGCTCTGATGTGAGCAGAGTAAGCTCAGGAGCAGGGCTCTATATATTTTTGTGCTATGTGTTTCTTTCAGCAGCCGCAAGCTTTAGTGCTGAAAAGATGCTTGAAGTTAAATAACCATTTTCACCGAAGGGTGATCTTGAAATTTTTGAAAGAGTGCATCACGCTCCTCTTTCGTTGTAACAGTACAACTTGCATTGTAGCTGTGAAATTTGCCATTTTTTGAAGGATTGCCGTAAGAACAGAGATGTTCTTTTTCTCCCATAACTTCTTTGATAACATTATGTAACTCATTTTTATCGTTGCCGATAATTTTAAACCCCCAAGAAGTAGGATAGGTAATTTGGGGTTTTTTTGTGTTGTTTTTGTCAAGTATCTTCATTTTGCATCTCGTTTGAAGTCTCCTGATTTGCCACCGCTTTTACTCTCAAGCCGGATATCATTTATCACCATGCTCTTATCGATAGCTTTGAGCATATCATAGATCGTTAAAAGTCCTATACTCACACCGCTAAGCGCCTCCATCTCGACACCGGTTTGCCCATTGAGCTTTGCAGTGACAAAGAGTTTAAATCCGGGGAGTTTAGGCATATCTTCTATGTCTGTTTGTACGGAAGTAAGTAAAAGAGGATGACACATCGGTATAAGTTCACTCGTTTTTTTAGCTCCCATAATTGCAGCAACAACGGCTGTTTGGAGTACAGGACCTTTTTTTGTGTCATCATTTTTCACTGCATCATAGGCTGCTTGGCTCATCGTTATTGTTCCACTCGCACTTGCTACTCTTTGTGTGTCCGGCTTATCTCCGACATCTACCATTTTTGGTTTTCTTTTTTCATCCAAATGTGTTAAGTCCACTGCTTTTTCTCTTTTTTTGTTTATTTTTATTATTGTATCAAAAAAAAGAACAAATAAAAAAATGACGAGAATATTATGAGAAGTATTGACTTTTATCATCATAATTAGCTAGGATTATGCATATGATAAGGAGTGCAAATGATTTACGCCTATTTTAGACAGATAACAAATTATATCGGTTTGTCTGAACAGCAACAGATGATTCTCTCTTTTTCATTGAAGAGACAAATGGATATTGACAAAGAGGTGGTTGAATACTCGGCAAAAAATCTTCCTATAGAGAAGAGAGGACAGTTTGAAAAGTTTATTAAAGGATTGAAAAAATATGATGTAATAATCATACACTCATTACCTGTTTTAAGCAATCATGTTGAAGAGTTGATAAAGATTATTACTTGTTTTTTGAGTAAGAAAGTTGCTCTGTATATTGCAAAATGTGGAGTTTTTATAAACAAAGACTCAAAGATAGAGCAAATACTTCCTCTACTCAATGATTTAAGGGAGACGGAGCAATCAAAAGAAGCTAGAGTCGGCAGACCAAGGGGGAGTCGATCAAAATCAAAATTTGACAGATATCAGCTTGAGATTATCAAGATGTTAAATGAGGGGTATAATGTAAGTGCGATAGCAAGAGCGCTTAAAGTGAGTAGAAGTTCGCTTAAAGATTATATACAATCGCGTAATGTGAAATCTATATCGAAAGGTGTATGGGTTGAGATCGATAAATCAGATAACTCAAATGATAGTGATGATACTATAATAATCTGCCCTTTTGAAAAAAAAGACAATGAGAACAAAACAAAAGTGAGGATGCAAAAAAAATGGAAGCAGTTCAAAGTGACTCAAAAAATAAAACAAGAGGATATCTAAAAAATTGGATTCCTTATAATATAAAAAGATACTGGGGTTTTTTGGCAATAACAGTGGTGGCATTTGTATTGCCGTGGATAAAAATCAATGAAAATCATATATTTTTGTTGAGCTTTGATCAAAAGAAACTTAATCTAATGGGTGTTGCATTTGATATGCAAGAACTTTATCTTATGCCGTTTTTGTTGATGTTGCTTTTTATCGGAATATTTGCAACAACGGTCTTAGGCGGAAGAGCATGGTGTGGGTGGGGATGTCCACATACAATCTTTCGCGTGATTTATAGAGATCTTATTGAGACGAAACTTTTAGGATTGAGAAAGCGCATTTCCAATAAGCAAAAAGAACCGGATATGTCACTTGCGAAAAACAAGATAAAAAAAGTAGTCGCGATACTATTGTGGTCTGCTTTAGCACTTATAGCGGCGTCAAACTTTATGTGGTATTTTGTTCCGCCTGAAGATTTCTTCGTTTATATTCAAAACCCTTCAGAGCATATGGTTTTAGTGGGATTTGTTGCAGGATTGGCACTCTTTTTGATAGCCGATATTATTTTTATTCAAGAGAATTTTTGTGTGTATGTCTGTCCGTATAGTCGTGTGCAATCAGTTATGTATGATGAAGATACGATTATGGCGGTATATGATCCTATTAGAGGCGGAGAGATATATGAAGGTCACGGTCCCGAGAGAGCGAAGATGTTTTCAAAACAAAAAGAGCTTCTCTCGGTTGATCCGAATGCAGAGTGCACGACATGTGAGAGCTGTGTAACGGTTTGTCCTACGCATATCGATATTAGAAAAGGATTACAGCTCGAATGCATAAACTGTCTGGAGTGTGTTGATGCTTGTACGAAAGTTATGGGAGCGCTTGGGAAGGCAAGTTTAGTGGTGTGGTCAAGTGAAAAAGAGGGAGCAAGACATGAAGGTAAAACGCGATATTTAAGACCAAAAGTCCTTGCCTATTTTGCCGTTCTTGCTGTTGTGCTTTTTGCTCTATTTGCTATGGGTTCAGAAAAAGAGAATATGCTTTTGAATGTCAATAAAACAACACGACTCTATAAACTCCTAGACAATAAAGGTGTGGAGAATGATTATATATTCTTGTATGCAAATACAGATAGTAAAGATCATGAGTATTACTTTGAAGTTGTCGGCAATGATAAGATAGCAATAGAGAGACCAAAAGAATCATTTAAGATAGGTGCAGGTCAGAAGAAAAAAAGTGTTGTTGTGTTAACAACACATGATGTGTTGGTTAGTAATGACAGAAAAGATACTCCTCTTCCAATTACGATAAAAGCATACGCGGTGGATGATCCTGAAAATGTTATGGTTACTAGAAAAACAGTATTTGTCTATCCACGTATCGACCTTCTTAAAGATTGATAATTGATGCAAGTTTTTACTTGTGGGAAGAGTATTATATTTATGAAAGGATACAAATGAAAGTTCTTATTTTAGGCGGTGGATTCGCCGGCATTGAAAGTGCTATTTTTTTAAGAAAAAGTGATGTTGATGTAACAATAGTAAGTGATAGAGATTTTTTTTATATCTATCCTACTTCTATATGGATACCAACTGGTGAATGTACTCTTAACGATGTAAGTATTTCCCTTAATGATCTAGCACGCGCTCATGGTTTTGATGTGGTTGTTGATGGGGTGAGTTCATTGGATGCAGAAGCAAAAAAAGTTACACTCCAAAGTGGTAAAGTGATAGAGGGGTATGATGCAATCATCATAGCTATGGGACATCATAAGGTTCAAATTGATGGCATGAAAGAGCACACACTCTCTATTTGTGGAGCTCCCGAAGAAGCATTAGAAATACACAAAAGATTAGATGCTTTAGTGCAAAAAGGCGGTGGCAAGCTCGCTTTTGGTTTCGGAGGCAATCCTAAAGATAAATCTTCCGTACGAGGTGGGCCTGCTTTTGAAGTGATGTTCAATGTGCACAATTATCTCAAAAAGAGAAAGCTTAGAGATAAGTTTGAGTTGACATTTTTTGCACCTATGCAAAAGCCGGGCGAGAAGATGGGTGAAAAAGCACTTGTGATGATGGATAAAATGCTCGACATGACAAATATAGACAAGAAGATTGGCAAGAAGATAACTAAATTTGAGAGCGACGGTGTTATCTTCGAGGATGGAGAAAAATTGCAAAGTGATCTCATTATGTTTATATCTGCCGGCAAAGGTCATAATGTGCTAGAGAGCTCATCCCTTCCTTTGAGCGAAGCAGGCTATGTTGTAACTGATGAGTATAATAGAGTTGAAGGTTTTGATGATATTTACGCAATTGGCGATAGTGCAATGCTCTTAGGTGAGAAAGACTGGAAAGCAAAACAAGGACATGTCGCCGAGGTAATGGCAAGAAATGTAGCACACAATATACTCAATCCTGATGATAAATTGAGCTATATAGATCATCTTAATATCCTTTGTGTTATGGATATAGGTAATGGAGCCGCATTTGTATATAGAAGTGACACAAGCGCGAAGATGATACCGCTTCCGATTGTGGGACATTGGATGAAAAAAGGGTGGGGCTGGTATTGTAGAAACTCTAAACTTGGTCGTATTCCAAGGTTACCTGGACTTTAATTCAAGAGATGGCGAAGGTAGGAGTTTAGCGCTAAGCGCTAAGTGTGCGGTGCTCGTTGGCTATTGATTATTTGTGTTTATTGTATGTGTAGGAGTGTTCATTGTTGGCATCCAATGTTTGATATTTTTCGTCACCCTGATGAAGCCATGTGAAATCTCGCAGGCTTTCAGCCGAGGACAATTATTTCTGAGACTAACGCATTATAGTGAGATTTTGAAACGAATTTAGAATGACAGACTTCGACAAGTTCAGGATGAACGAACCAAATTTTAGCACTATTCACTTAACACGCAGCACTTCTTACCAACCTCAAACAAAACTGTATTTTTGTATCTTATAATTATTATAAGTACAGTGTAATAATTGATTGGTACAATTCCAAAAAAAGGAATTATATGAAACAGAAAATTATAATGGAAAAATATCCCGTGTATGAACTTGAAATCCCATTTAATGAGACAAATTTTAAGAGTGTTGATGCAATAATACAACATTTAAGATCCAATATCGAGGAGCATCCAATAGCAATATTTATTGCAATTTTTGATCACTATGCGCATACGACAACGATTGAAAGTGGAGTGGTCGGAGAGGGGATAGAAGATGCAAAAAATATTATTTTTTGTTTTGGCAAAGAGCTTAAGGTGCCAGAGGTTTTAGCGGTAAGACCAAGAAGTATCGGTGTGGCTAAAATGCAAGAGAAGTTTATAGTAACATTTCTTGAAGCACCAAATGATGCGATAAATGAGACAATGGAGGGTTGGGCGAAAAAGCTTGTAAATATGCTATGAAAAAGTTATTACTGTTTATTTTACTTATTTTTAGCGGATGCGAAGAAAAATATCCCGTTTATGGTAAATTTTATGATTCGAGCGATCAAAAGATTGATTGTTTATGCATCAGTACTTCGTACTCTTGGATAAAACAAAAGCTTGATGATTCATTGGGTGAATATAAACAAAAAGAGTGTAAATACACACTCAAAGCTACACTGCACGATACCACAAAATGCAATAGCAGTTTTTCAACTGCTACCCCAAAAGATTTTACGGGCTATATCACACTCGAAATATATGAGAATGAGAAACTTTTATATAAAGTTCAGAGTGATTTTAAAGAAGATAAAGAAGCGTCTTTGAAGCGTGTAGTTACAAAGTTACGAGAAGATATGTTTTCTCAATAATTTGGGTATTTTCGTTACAAAATCTCTATAAAAACTCCTTTTATAAAACAATATTATTTAATTAAGACTAATTTTATCCTATTTATGTAACAATATCTTAATAAATTCAAATATAAAGGAAAAAAATGGCTACAGTAACACTCAAAGGTAACCCCTGTGAATTAGTGGGTAATGAAGTAAATGTTGGAGATAATGCGCCAAAAGTAATCGTCGTAAAATCAGAGGATCTCTCTGAGATTACAGTTGGTGGAGCAAAAGATAAAGCACAGCTTATCGTGGCTGTCCCTAGTCTTGATACGCCGGTTTGCGCTTTAGAGACTACAAAATTCAATAACCAAGTAGCAGCAATTAAGGGGCTTGAAGTAATTGTTGTTTCTATGGATCTTCCTTTTGCGGCAAAGAGATTTTGCTCAACCGAAGGGATTGAAAATTTAACCGTAGGTAGTGATTTTAGAAACAAGGATTTTGCTGAAGCTTACGGTGTTTTAATCGCTAATGGACCACTTGCAGGTGTGATGGCAAGATGTATATTTGTTATCGACAAAGAAGGCAAAATTACTTATAAGCAACTCGTTCCTGAGATTACGGATGAGCCAAATTACGAAGAGGCTTTGAGCGCAGCTAAAGTGGCTGTTTAACCTTTTGCCGCCACTTGGCGATTTTACCGAAGTTTATCAAGTTTTGTTGTACAATACGTATCGCCCAATGTGGCGATAAGTCATTTGATATCTTTTAAAAAGGCTTGGTTTGGCTCGATATACACAAAAACAGATTGATAAATATAACCGTCAAAAGTATATCTCGCTCTTAGAAAAGATCGCTAAAAATCTCTTTAGAATGTTTCGAGATACAGATGTGTCTTATGATTCGTTCTTATTAAAATTCGAATCTATGGCAAGTAGATTATCTGAATATGAGAATATACTTTTAGATGGTGAATATTACAGCAGTCTCAAAGGGTATATTGAGTCACTTTTTATGAAATTGAAGGCAGATGATTTTGATGCGTTGGCATTTGAAGAGATGAGAGAAATGGAGCTGACAAATCTCAATAGGCTTCAAAAGCTTAAAAACAAAACTAACTATAAAAAAGAGAAACATAGGGCGAAATATGATGATTACAATTAAAGGAGAGTATTGTATGCGTTATAAATTTTTGATTTTTTCGGCAATATTGGGTTTAATAATAAGCGGTTGTTCTCAAAAGAAACCGTATTACGGAGAAGTTGACAAAACACCTTATGAGATAAAAGAGTGTTTAAATGAGCTTGCTCACGGTAAAGATATCAAGCAAGCAAGAGCAGATAAGATTGTAGTACATAAATCAGAAAAAAAACTCTATTTGTATAAAGATGGCAAAGTCATAGGTGAATCTTTGATTTCAATGGGAAAAAATTGGGATAAAGGAACTAAAGTTAAGCAAGGTGATTATAGAACACCCGAAGGAACCTACACGATTGTAAGAAAGAAATGTGATCCTAGGCTTTATAGAAATCTATTGATCTCTTTTCCAAATGCGCAAGATATAGCAAGAGCAAAAGCATTAGGGCATAGTACTCCTGGCGGGCTCATAACCATTCATGGACAGCCGAAATGGAATGCTGATGGAAGAGGTGATAAATATACGCTAGCAAACGATTGGACGGAAGGATGTATTGCGCTTCCAAACAGTACGATGCAGTTGTTATGGGAGTCTGTAGCACTTGGTGTGCCTATAGAAATTTATCCTTAATTATATTTTAAAGTATTTTGATATAATATAGTATTAAAAAAAGGGGCATTTATGCAAAAAAAAGTATTTTTTATCGGATTATTAGTAGGCTCTATCGGTCTTTTAAATGCCGGTGGGCTTGTTGATGAGGTCGAGCCGGTTGTTCAAGGTGTTCAAGACGCAAAGCCAAAATGTAAGACAAATGCTGTCTATGTAGATAAAGAAGCTCAACTTATGTGGCAAGATTCTGCATATTATAATCAAGAGGACGATGCATATAAAAGAGAGCAATCAAATGCTCAGGCCGGTAATTTAGCTTATGCTAAAGAGTATTGTAGAGCGCTTGATTATAATGGATACACCGATTGGAGACTGCCTTCATCTGATGAGTTAATGAACCTCAATGCCCAAGAGGGTGTGCTTGTCAATAATAGAGGCGGTGATTTTTGGTCATCAACAAAAGCAAAATTTGATAAATATTACGTTGTCTATAGTGTTGACGGATATAGATATGAAAGAGATGCTACTCAAACGAACTATATACGATGTGTTCGTTGTTTAACTGGAGCATCTAAATAAGTTAGAGTATTTTGACCTCTTCTTCGAGGTCAATATTAAACTTTTTTTGCACTTCTTTTTTTGCAAGATTGATGAGTTTGAGGGCATCTTCAAAGGTGCCTTCACCAAGATTGACTAAGAAATTTGCATGGATACTACTCCATGCCATACTTCCTATCTGTTTGCCTTTCAGTCCACATGCTTCTATAAGCCTTGCAGCATAATCATCTTTTGGATTCTTGAAAAAAGATCCGGCACTTGACTCTTTGGGCTGATTTTTTCTCAAAGAGATAAGTTCATCAAGAAGTTTTGTATTAAAACCTTCCTCTTTTTCAAATGTTGCTTCATATGCAATACCCTCAAGCTTTGCATATCTATATCCATATTGGATATCTGCTTTATTTTTCCACTCACCTTCTATATTGATAGCTTCTAGGATGTTAAATATCTCATAATTTTTTACGCCCGCATTCATTGCAAGCATGCCACCTAAAGTACCGGGAAGTTTTGCAAAAAATTCAAATCCTTTAAGGTTATTTTTTTTAGCAAAAGAGAGCACTTTACCTGTTGGAGTAGCAGCGCCTATCATGATGCTGTTTTCATCCATTTTGATATAATCAAAATCCTTTCCAAGCATCATAAGAGGTGGTGGATTATTTGAGACTAAGATATTTGCACCTCCACCTATGAGATATTTCTCTTTTGGAATGATGTCGCCCTTTTCAATGATAGTTATATCTATTTTTGGACCTATGCGTATATTTGTATGCTTGCTAAGATCAATACTTTTTAAAAACACTATTTTGTCCTAAGCTCATTGTAATCTTTTGGGATGAGATATTCATTTGTTGTTATCTTGTCATCAAAATAGCCGTGTGTATATCCTATCTCAAAAAGTTTATCAAGTGCTTTAATCTGAAGTTCGCTGAGTGATACAGACTCATCGGAAGCATACATATCAAGGTATTTCTCAAGCATTTTCCCGTCAATTCTCACTAGATTATGTGCTTCAAGTTTTTGTGAAAGCTCCACTTTTCTCTCATTTGCCACTCGAACACCCTCGGTCAATATATCTTCTATCTCTATGGCTCTATTAAGGGGGAGTGATCTTCTTATTGCCATGCCTCCAAGAGGAAGTGGCAACGCTTCGCCTGCAAGTTCAAGCCAGATATCCCAAAGCTCTTTTTCAACCTCTAAACTTGTATCAAAGTTGAGGATAGACTCATGGATCAAAATGCCCGCATCAACCTCTCCGCTGAGAACAGCCGCTTCAATATCTAAAAAATTTTTATAAACGATGCGAGCTTGCGGATAGTATATTTTAAATAAAAGTGCATTGGTGGTATGTTTTCCTGAGAGAGCAACTTTAAAATTTCTTTTGAGTTTCGCCTCTTTTTTTCGTATGAGTTTTGGTCCATACCCTTCACCGAAACTAATGGCTGTTCGAAGCAGAGCGTACTCATCTTTGATGAGCGGATACATCCCAAAGCTAACGGCACTTACATCATAGGTGCCTTTGAGTGCCTCTACATTGAGTGTTTCGATATCAAGTGCACTGTTCTCAAAACTATAATCTTTGGTATCAATCCAACCGAAATATATAGCATAGTACATAAATATGTCATCTGCATCGGGTGAGTGTGCAAGCGTAATTGTCATAATAGCTCCAAATGTTGTTGGAGAGATTATAGCAAAAGAGTGATTATAGCATGGAGTAGTAATCTGAAACAGTGCTTAAAGCTATAATATTGTATTGCAAGATTTTCCTTGTTAAATTTTTAATAGTTAATTTAGTTAATTTACCGATAATCCATAAAGGTCATATAAGTTTCATTCACTATAATTAAATACTAAAAAAAATTAAAGGTTGCATATTGAAAACAGTAGCTTTTATCTTAACCATGATAGTCTTGTTTCCTTTGAGTTGTTCGGCAAATGAGTTAAATTTTGCCAATTTAGCAGGATTTGCCAATCTAGATAATATAGATACTAAAAGTGAAGATTTCATTGAAATGACCGCGCTTTTTGGTCTCGGTATTGTTGGATTGATAGCGCTTTTTCTCTCGTCGGAGCGTTTAAGAAATTATGAAAAAAAGATAATCAAAGAGAAGAAAAAGAAAGAAAAATTCAACGAAGTGCAAGGTCAAATGCTTTCAAAAATGACTGAAAACATTCAAACTATAGCCAAAGAGACTGTAAATACAGCACAAGAGTTGTATAAAAAAGACAAGCAATCTCTTATCTCTGGCGATATCAAAAAGGTTGTATCTTCCGAAACAAAAGTACTTTCAATTACAACGAATTTGATTGAATTTCTAAGAATTAAATCAAGAAAAGTTGAGATTGTTGATGAGAAATTTATACTTTGCAATCTTCTTAATGACATAACGGGTACTCTAAAAGAAGCAGCGCAAGATATTGAGCTTAATTTGATATATGATGTTCAAAAGGATATATCCGAGTATTTGAGCGGTGATACTCTGAGTTTGAGTAAGGTTGTTGTAAATTTAGCTATATTTTGTGTAGAGCATGGTGCTCAAGAGATAGATATAGAGGTAACAAAAGGCAGATATGCCGGCAATAATTATCTCTATTTTAAAGTTATCAGCCCTATAGATGTAGATGTGGAAGATAAAGATAATCTATTTAACTCTAATTATAATGAAGTGAAAAACAGTTATGATTCGCTGAGTCTCTTTATCGCAAAAGAACTTTCAGCTTTGATGGATGGCGATATTCTTACGAAAAATAACAAAGACGGAAGTGTAGAGTTTACTTTCTTTACTCCATATAAAGAACATCCGGATGCAAAAAAAGCAAAAACAGAAAAAAATATTGAGGGTAAGAAGATATATCTTCTAGATACATCACCTAATACCACACGATCTATTAAAAATATGCTCTTAGATATGCACCATTCTGTGCAAATTGATACGAAAGAAAATTGTTTAAAAAATATACCTGATTTTACAAAATTTGATATAGTAATCATAGACGAGAAAGCTCTAGCTTTCAAAGTGATTGAGGCACTCAAAGAGACCAAAGCGAAGGTTATATCTTTGAGTAATATCTTTAAGCCGAAGCAAGAGTATCCAAACAGTGCAGTCATTGATGTGGAAGTGAATAAGCCTGTCACGAGAAAACAGTTAGCTGCAAATATCAATGATCTTTTTCAGCCAAAACAGGAAAAAGAAAAATCAGCTAACGTAGCGCGTGGTTCTTCTTCTGAACTTTTAGTGCATAGAGCCCTCTTTGAGGATGTTGAAGGCATTACTCTTAATAGTTTTTCTCAATTCAGAGGTAGTGAAGTGTTGCTTGTTGAAGATAACCTTATTAACCAGAAAGTAACTACGAGCCTTCTGAGTAAATCGGAAACAAATATTACTATAGCAAATGATGGGAAAGAGGCTATAGATATACTACATGATAGTGGTAAAGAGTTTGATATAGTCTTTATGGATATCAATATGCCTGTAATGGACGGTTACACGGCAACAAAACTCATAAGGGCAAATAGTAAGTTTGATAATCTTCCCATTGTGGCACTTAGCGCACTTACATCGCCTTCTGAGATAAGTAATATGTTTAAGTGCGGCA
>JAFGVX010000053.1 GCA_016937775.1 Campylobacterales bacterium
AACCATAGAGCACTACCCCACACATCCACTCTATATAGCCTCCATATGTAAACACATTCAAGAAGCGCTTGGCAAAGATAAGGCGGAAGATTTTGAGCTTATCTTCTCCGCACACGGCTTGCCTCAAAAGATGATAGACAGAGGTGATCCCTATCAAAAAGAGATCAAAAATACTCTTTTTATGGCAAGAAAAGCGCTCTTGGAAGCTGGGCTTGACTTTGCTGCAACACATCTTGCTTACCAGTCGCGTCTTGGACCCATGAAATGGATAGAGCCCTATATGGAAGATAAACTCAAAACCATGGAGGGCAAAAAAGTCATCGTCTTTCCTATCACTTTTACTATTGATAACTCTGAGACGGAGTATGAACTAGATATCGAATATAGAGCCCTTGCAAAAGAGATAGACATAGCTGAATATAGAGTTGCAAAAGCACCCAATGACGATGATAATTTTGTAGATTGTTTAGTTGATATTTATAAAAAGATGGGAAAAGAGTAGTGTGTTATCGGTATCACCGATTTAATAAAGAATTAGTTTAACTCATTCTACCTCTCCCGAAGTGGAATGAGGGATAGGCTACTTTTTCTCGAAACCAATTTAGCCGCTAAACTCCCAATAAAAAAATCACAAAATTTTATTTGGCTATATGCAAAACTGCCTTTTCCATATGAAATGTTATACGTGATATGTGATGACTAACCCGAGTAAGCCATCTAACTGCTTCGAGCTTGCTGGTTCCTGATGGTATCGTCATCTCATCTTCGGCTATCTTTTCTGCGATTATGCTCCTGTAAAGCTCCATAGATTGCAGGATATGCTTTTCGTTCTTTCGGGCATACTTTCTAGCATCAGAAAATCTTTTAGAGGCGATGGCTTGGATGATGGCTTGGTTGCAGGTGATCAAAGACTGATCTTCACTGTACAAGTCTAGAGATTTTTGTACAAGCCTGGCTCTATACTCCTCCTCCTCGCAGCGCTCATGAAGGCGATGTGCATGATCGAGTATATGTATCAGTGCTATCAACTCTTCCCAACGAGCATCCTTTCCTTGACTTGGTTTAATCTGATCAATATAGTATTGTGTTTCATTCAAAGCCAACCGAAGAAGCACAAGATCAGATTTTTTACCATTGATTGGATCACCCAAAATAAAGTTGATATGCTTTAAGAGTGCAATAAACTCATCCTGAGCTGAGATACGTGCATTCTCAAGTGCCAAGTAGGGATCTTCAAGTAGCCCGATATCAAGCTTCTCGGTAAATAGTGGCTCTTTGGACGAGATGATCTTTTCTATAAGGTGTGCAAATTGATGGGTAAAAGGCAGGACGATCAGTACACCAAGGACATTAAAAGAAGTATGAAATGCAACGAGAGCTATTTCTGCGTTTTGTATCAAAGCGCCAGGTGCCAAAACATCCCATAGATAAATATAGGGTGCTATCAGAAAGAGAGCCATTACTCCCGTGAAAAGATTGTAGATAACATGTGACCATCCTGTCCTGCGGACATTGACCGAACCTCCGATCGAAGCCATTGCGGCAGTCATTGTGGTTCCGACATCCATACCGATGACCAATGCTGCTGCTTGCTCAAAATTGATCGCATTGGCATACAGTGCTGTCAATGTTGCTGCAACACCCGCACTTGAAGACTGAGTAATCAATGTAGCGATAATGCCCAGTGCAACCAGTTTCAATATGCCTATCCAAGAATATGAAGGCAGATTTTGAGGCGTGATGATTCCTTCAAAACCACTCATTCCCTCCTGTAACAAAGAAATCCCGATAAAAATCAAGCCAAACCCAGCCAATGCATAACCTAATGAGGCAAGTTTATCTTTGAAAAAAAGTTTGAGTATGGCGCCTAGAAGTATGACAGGCAAAACAATCATACCAAGCTGAAGTTTAAATCCCAGCAGGGCAACCATCCAGCCAGTGATCGTCGTACCGATATTGGCACCAAATATGATACCCAATGCCTGCGGAAAGGTCATTAACCCCGCACCGACAAAACCGACGGCAGCAACGATTGTAGCACTAGAAGATTGAAGCAATGCCGTACTGATCGCACCCGTAAACGCGCCCGAATAAGGAGTCTTTGTGAAACGCATCAGAGCAATTCGTACCATATCTCCGGCTAAAGATCGTAAACCATCTGTCATCACAATCATCCCCAACAGAAAAAGCCCCAATCCTCCAGAGGTTTTAAGTATCGTTAACATGAATGCATTTTCCATAAGTTATCCTTCTTTAATTCTATTCCAAGTACACGTTGGGACCCCACGCATTGGATCAGATAATGCTATCATTTTTTTACTCCACTGATAATAACATGTGAAAACCTGCTAAATCTATTGTAGGTTTTCTTGACATGAGATTACTTCCTCTATTTGTGATAAATTTTTATTTTGAATTATTATATCATTAAAGGTGGAAATTCAACGCCTGCTCCCTATAAATCTATCATTTAAATAGAAACAATAACTTTTAATTTTATGGTGAAATATTTTAAATTTTGTAGAACTCCAAGAGCGCGGAGGCTCTTTGAGTGTTGATTATCTAACGCAGTCAAAGAAGTAGTCTGTTTTACCTATCTCTTTTGTGTCCTCATCAAGTTGATCAAGGATCGCATTTGTAATCCATGTAAGGAGATTTAAAGCACCTTTATAGCCACTGATTGAGTATCTATGAAGGTGGTGTCTATCAAAAATCGGAAAACCGATTCTAATAAGCGGAGTGCCCGTATCTCTGTAAAGCTCTTTGCCGTATACATTCCCTATCAAGAAATCAACAGGCTCTGTAAAGAGCAAGCTTCTAAGGTGCCATAGGTCTTTTCCAACCCATATTTGGCACTCTTCTGCCCATGGAGATTTTGAAATGATTGCTTGCATATCATCTTCCCAGCCTTTTTTCGGTGCATTGTGACACAATACATGCGAAGGAATTCCACCCATCTCAACGATAAATGAAACAAGTCCAAGCAAGAAGTCAGGATCACCATAAAGTGCAAACTTTTTACCATGCATATATGGATAGCTATCTTGCATAGCATCCACAAGTTGTGCTCTTTGTTTCGCAAGCTCTGCAGGAACTTCTTTGCCTGTAAGTTCCGAGAGTTTCATAACAAATGCATCTGTTCCTGCAAGTCCTATAGGATTACAAGTTTCATAGCCTTGTTTCCATTTATTTTTTATAGTTTTTGCTGTTTGTATAGTCGAATATTTTTGCAAAGAGATTGTTGCTTTAGCATTGATCGCTGTTTTTGCTTCTTCCATGCTCGTACCGCCGGCATACAATTTATACTCGCCTGCACCTGTATTCCATTGCTCTTCATGATCACCAATCATAATGATTTTGTCAGAGAACATTTTAGAGATCTCTTTGATCTCACCAAGTGACCCAAGGTATGGCTCAAAACCGGGAATGATGTTGATTCTCTCTTCATCAAGCACTTTCTCTTCTTTTGAAGGGTTCAACTGCTCAAGCATCGCTTTCATCATATTGTCATAGCCCGTTATATGACTTCCAACAAATGAAGGCGTATGTGCATATGTGATTGGTGTATTATCCAGCTCGCCCTCAGCATCCTCTTTTGCACCAATCACAAAAGCATTGAGGTCATCTCCGATAACTTCTGCCATACATGTTGTACTTACTGCTATGTGTTCAGGTTTGTACATCGCATTACAGTTTCTAAGACCGTCTTTCATATTGGCGAGACCTCCAAAAACCGCTGCACTTTCACTCATAGAGTCACTAACACAAGGAGTTGGTTCCTTGAAGTGACGAGTAAAATATCCTCTAAAGTATGCAACACATCCATGGCTTCCGTGAACATAAGGCATCGTTTTCTCAAACCCGAGTGCCGCCATAATAGCACCTAAAGGTTGGCAAGCTTTCGCAGGGTTGATTGTAATTGCTTCACGAGCAAGATTTTTCTCTCTATACTCCCAAGATTTTGTCCACTCGCTGATCTCTTCAAGTTTTTTTGGATCAACAGAACCCGCATTACCCTCAAACTCTTTTTTTCTCTTGAGCACCTCTTGGTACTCAGGTTGTAAAAATAGTTTCTGTCCGTTTACTATATTTTCTACATCTTGCATATCATGCCCCTTTCTCTTCTTTTTCCCACGGAGCTTTTGTATGGCTCCATACCGGAGAATTCAATGCCAAATCCATATCTTTTGCAAATACTGCAAAGGCATCGTACCCATGGTAAGGACCACTATAGTCCCATGAGTGCATTTGTCTAAATGGAAGTCCCATTTTTTGAAAAACATACTTCTCTTTGATGCCACTTCCTACCATATCCGGCTTCAATCTTTTTACAAAAGTTTCTAACTCAAGCTCATTGACATCATCATAGATAAGAGTACTTCCGGAGATATCCTCTTTTGTTCTTTTATAATCATCTCCGTGTGCAAACTCATACCCTGTACCAATGATCTGCATACCAAGATCCTCATATGCACCGATAACATGGCGAGGTCTGAGACCACCAACATAAAGCATTACTTTTTTACCCTCAAGTTTTGGCTTATATTTAGCGATAACTGCGTCTGTCATTGCAGTATATTTTGCGATAACTTTTTCAGCTTTTTCCTGAATCTCCGGACCAAAAAATTCAGCGATTTTTCTTATGAACTCTGTCGTTTTACTTGGACCAAAAAAGTTAAACTCCATCCAAGGTATACCGAACTCTTGCTCCATATGTCTAGAGATATAGTTCATCGATCTATAGCAGTGAAGCAAGTTGAGTTTTGCTTTTGGTGCGATTGCTAACTCTTTGTAAGATGCATCACCACTCCACTGAGCGATAACTCTAAGTCCTATCTCTTCAAGTATCAATCTTGAGCCCCAAGCATCACCACCGATGTTATAATCTCCGATAATTGCAACATCATAAGGAGTTGTTTCAAAATCTTTTCTAGCACTTGTGTCCGGCATGATCTCATCACGAATCACATCATTTGCAATGTGGTGACCGAGCGACTGAGAAACTCCTCTAAATCCTTCGCAAGATACTGCAACAGTAGGTTTTGAGCTCTCTTTTTTATGCACTTTAGCAACTGCTTGAATATCATCGCCGATAAGCCCGATTGGACACTCTGATTGGATAGAGATACCGTTGTTTAACGGAAACAATACATCAATCTCTTCAAGTGCTTTTTTAAGCTTTTTGTCTCCACCAAATACGATATCTTTTTCACTAAAATCTGTAGTAAAGTTCATAGTTACAAATGTATCTATCCCTGTATGTCCTACATAATAGTTTCTTCTTCCGGCTCTACTGTATTGCCCGCAACCGACAGGACCATGGGAAATATGAACCATATCTTTAACAGGTCCCCAAACAACCCCTTTACTTCCTGCGTATGCACAACCGCGCTCACTCATAACTCCAGGAACTGTTTGTTTATTGCTTTTTGTCGTATCACATGCACCTTTAACACCCTCCGGAGAGTCAACGCCAAGGTGTTTTGCTCTATTTTTTCTAGCTTTTTCAGGGTACTTCTCCAATACCTCTTCAATCGCTTTGTTTTGTAATTCTTGTAATGTTCCTGATACCATTTTATACTCCTTCTTTTTCCTCTTTTTTCATCACTTCTGCCTCGCAAGAGGCTAGCTTTAGTGCCACAGCGGCTAGCGTAGCCACTTGGACTTGTTCAAGTGGTGTGATAAACTAAGAAACTTTTACTCTATATAGGTTCATGTCATCTAATTTTTTACATAAATCTTTTGTTACATCACCGTCAACACTTTTAGAAATCTCGGAAATTTGATATTTATTTGTATAATAAATCATTCTAAACTCGCCTTGAACTTCTGTATTTTCATAATAATCTACAAACGCGGTGTGTGCGAATGTTCCAGCAGGAACTTCGATAGTCTCAAGCTGAGCGCCCTCTCTTGTTTCACTTGTTAATGTAACAGTTTTACCCGTCGGATCAATCCCTTCTTTTACTTTTTCGATAACTTTATCGAAAGATACATCGTTTCCTTCGCTTGCAGGAAAATGATAACCGCATACAAACATTTTTTCTCCTTTTTATTATTGTTTTCTTCTTTTATCCGGACAAAGTCCAGATAAAATTCATCTCACTAAAGCTTCGCCTTTGGCTCAGAAATTTTTTCTGTCCAACTCACAACTCACAACTCACAATTCACGAATCACGAATCAAGCCTCTTCTGCTCTTTTACCGATCGCATCCGCTTCAACTTCTTCCTCAAGACCAAATTCCATAAGCAAGTTTTCAAGATCATCCATCTCAAGTGGAGCAGGGATAACTTTGAGGTCATTTGCTATGATTTTTCTTGCTAACTCTTTATATTCAAATGCTTGATCAGAATTTGGAGCAAACTCAACAACCGTCATTCTTCTAAGTTCTGCTCTTTGAACATGGTTAGATCTTGGAAC
>JAFGVX010000054.1 GCA_016937775.1 Campylobacterales bacterium
CACAAGAGCACTACTATAATGCCGAAGTTTTTTTACGAAGAGGTGGGCTGCATTATGATCTCTACGGTTTTGAAGAGCATACGGTTATCCATGACATCATCAGTCAATTTCAAAGATACCTCCGCTTTATGCATACAACTCCGGGGACCCTGCCTTGGGATATGGACGAGCACGATGAGATGCTCAACGGTGATCTAGGAACAAAGAAATAATCTACGCACTACAATCAGTTGTCACTCGATCGATAAGCGTGATATACCATTTGCCTTCGATTTTAGTGATATAAAAGATAAAATCTGAGCTTGTATCGACAATGCGGATACTGTTACTCTCTAAAAACTCGATCTTTTTTAAAAGTGTATCATCATAAGTTTGCGCATCATACTTGGTGTGAAACGCCACGATAGATGAAGGAAGCGGATAGCGAAGTTCTCTTGAATAAAATATACCTTCTTTGTCATAGACGAACTCTCCGCAATCAAATTCGACATACTCCTCACGCATCTTTTTTTGGTTACTCTCAACATTAATGATATCCCCATACGGCATATGCAGCCAATCTTCACCCTTAAGCGGTAAGGCATCGAGTACTTCAAACTCATCGGGCACCCCTATCCTATAGATATCAAAGATGCCAAACTTTTTATTGATATATTTCGCATTGATTGCCTTGATGTCATGTTGAGATGCAAGGTGAAGGATATCTGCTATCACACTCTCAACCTCATCTTTTTGCACATTTGGCTCGCAAGATGCAGTACTGCTTAGAGCGATCGATAAGCTCGCAGCAAGTATCAGTGATCGTATGATTTTCATTGTCAACCTTTGTAAACTTATCTCACTGTTTACAATCATAATTGATAATTACTTTGGCACAACCGGCGATATGAGGTGCTTCTACAGGCTCTTTCGTGTCAATCGTAACATTACAATCATAATCTAGTGTGCATAACTTAGAGGTGAGTAGAAAGATTGGCGGTATGTTTGTCTTCTCTTGTGATGTAGTATCTGTCTTGAGCAATCTTACGACATCATCAGTGATATTGACAAAACGAGTTGAAGTTTGATTTGCCTCATCTTGGGTTTGCTCTTTGGGTTGCTCACTCTTTGGCAGAGTGGATGACAGAGACGCTCCATCTTGTGAGTTTTGGGTTGTAGATATAAAGGCATCAGGTGCGATCTTGCGAATCACGAGCAAATCACGCGCCGCATCGGCAGGCGAAACATAATCACCATAAGTAAGTATCATGTAGCCCTCGGATATTGTATGCGATTTTGGAGTGATATCATAGACACCTACACTTTTGTACATATCATCTACAGTCTCTTGTTGCGTAGCCACAAGAAGTTGGATAGTGTACTCACCTGCAAACACCTCCACGACACTTATACAGCATATGGTGAAAATAGTAAAAAAACGTATCAGATTTCCTTTTTTCTTAATGTGTCTATTATAAGCTTATGATAGACAAATAAAAGTTTTATACGCTATTTATTTGTCTTAACAACCTCTTCTTCTTTTTGCGATTGCCCCGTAATAGGTGCGTCAGGCGTGATATTAATAAGACGCAATGGCGCCTCTTCCATCTTAGACTGCATAGTTGAAGTATTTTCTGCTTCTTCGGTTTTTGGTGCAACCGTTTTTATCTCTTGAGCTTTTGGTGCATTTTTTACCTCTTCACTCTTTTGGACCTTAGGTTTCTCCACAATAACAGGTGCTTCTTTTTTGCTAGGGGTTTCTTGCGCTTTTTTTACTTCTTCAACCTTTGGCTTATCTTTTGGCTTTGGCGTAGGAGATACTTTTTCTATCTTTTGTGCGACTTGTGTCTTCTTGGTAGTTTGTACCTCTGAACTCTTTTGCTCTTTTTTTACAATCGGCTTTTTCGATACGCGAAGCGTAGATACAAATGCATCAGGCACAGCCTTGCGTGTCAACGCAATGTCTTTTTTGGCAGCCGCCATAGAGTCGTATCTACCGCAAGTAAGCACATTGCGACCTTTGGAGTCAACATAAGAGTGCCAAACGACCTTACACGGCGCCACCGTTTTCCGTACAGTGTCTATAGACTTTTGATCTTTGGCAACGATAAGTTGAATCGTATACTCTTCTGCCGACAAAAAAAGTGTCACACTTGTCAATAGTGTAAAAAGAGAGAAAAAGCGCATTGTCTTGTCCTTCATTTTGTGATAATAGTATTATAACTCATAATAGACAAAATCATCATTATAAAATATAAATAATTTACATACAATCAATATATGCTATCATAACGCTCAATAAACTTCTCTTAAGTGATCGTAATGATAAATGTACAGAGTCAATTTTGTAAAAACGCCAATGCATACGAAAGTTACAATATCATCCAAAATAGAGTTGTCAAAAAACTACTGGAGAAGATAGCAGAGAGCCCGCAATACATCCTTGATATCGGATGCGGAAGCGGAGCAGTCTACAAATCTATGACTTGGCATCCGAAAAAATTTGTTGCCGTCGATTTTGCTGAAGAGATGCTCAAGATACACCCAAAGGATGAAAATACGGAACTCTATATTGCGGATTTCAATCAAAAAGGATTTTTAGAAAAATTTGAGGATTATCGATTTGAGAGAATTATCTCCTCATCCGCGCTCCAATGGGGAGATAATCTTGATGATATATTTGGGCAAATCAGCCTCCTGAACACTCCGATCTCCTTTGCCATCTTTACATCGGGCACATTTAAAACTCTACTCAAAACAGCCTCTATTCCTCCGTTGCTTCGCTCAAAAGATACACTGATAGAACTTTCACAAAAATATTTTGATGCTGAGCATGAGGTCTTGAAGTACTCCCTTGAATTTGCAAGCGTACGGGATATGTTTCAATATATGAAAAAAAGTGGGGTTGGTGGCGGAAGGAATATTTTGAGCGTAAAGCAGATGCGAGAGTTGATGAATAATTATCCTCTCAATTATTTAGAGTTTGAAATTATTTTAATTCATGAGAAAAGCTAATGGAGAGCGATTTTGCTTTTTAACTCCTATGCATTTATTTTTCTCTTTTTACCTATAGCATTTCTCTTTTATTTTTATCTAAATCGCAAAGGCTTTTCATCATTTGGTAAAATCTTTTTACTTTTTTCATCTCTTTTCTTTTATAGTTGGTGGAACATCATCTATCTGCCACTTATACTTTTTTCAATGTTTTTCAATTATACCATTGGTCTCAAAATAGCAAAAAATGCAGCAGAAACATTTATAAAGAAAAAACCACTTCTGATTTTTGGGCTCATTGTCAATGTGTCACTGCTAGGATACTTTAAATACTATGATTTTTTTATCACAAATACAAATCTCTTGCTTGATACAAATTTCTCTTTAATGCATATCGCGTTGCCGCTTGCTATCTCTTTTTTTACATTTCAACAGATTGCCTATTTGAGCGATAGTTATTCGGGGCGTGTTAAAGAAAATAACTTTATCAACTATGCACTTTTTGTGACATTTTTCCCGCAACTTATCGCAGGTCCAATCGTTCATCATAAACAGATGATGCCACAATTTGCTTCGCACGGTAGCAAAAGCTTAAATTATGAAAACATTGCAAAGGGTATCTTTATCTTTGCCATAGGGCTTTTTAAGAAAGTAGTTATCGCAGACACTTTTGCGCAATGGTCTGATTATGGTTTTGCTAGTCCTTATGATCTAAATCTTATAGAAGCTTGGGTAGCGAGTCTGTCATTCGGGTTTCAACTCTATTTTGACTTTAGTGGCTATACCGATATGGCAATCGGCATAGCATTACTTTTTAACATCAAACTTCCCGTTAATTTCAAATCACCCTACAAAGCCCTCAATATACAAGAGTTTTGGCAGCGTTGGCATATCACTCTTTCACACTTTTTAAGAGACTATATCTCTATACCTTTAAAAAAAAGAAAAGTTACTTTGCATGTAAACATCTTGTTGACATTTTTGATCAGTGGCATCTGGCATGGAGCAGGATGGACATTTGTTATCTGGGGAGTACTGCATGGCATGGCACTTGTAATACTGGATATATGGAAAAAATTTGGCTTTAAAATGAACATCATACTAGCGTGGCTCATTACTTTTAATTTTTTAAATATTACAAGAGTTTTTTTTTAGATCCAACAATGTATCAGATGCTCTACACATACTCCATACTATGATTTTCGGTCAAATTGTTTTGCCTGAAAAGATGGAGAAAGGTCTTAATTTTCTTTCTTCATATAACATTTATTTTGGGAAATTCCTGCCTCATTTGCGCGCAGGTAGTGATTCTATCATTGCACTCATTTTTGCATTTATACTCATACTCTATTTTAAAAATTCATCGGAACTTACAGCCAATATGACTCCAAATAGACGAAATATCTTTTTTACAGTATTATTGTTACTCAGCTCAATGGC
>JAFGVX010000055.1 GCA_016937775.1 Campylobacterales bacterium
ACCACATCATTCACTTCAAATGAAAACTCCTGTACAATATCTAATTGAAACTAATCCTCAGTGCCAAATGTTGTGGACTAATACATCGATTTGTAATTTTATGAAAAATTTGATATATTATTATCAAATAAAAAAGGGGGATAAAAAATGAAAAAAACTACAATACTCAATGAAGAGTATAAATTTAAGGATGGACTCATAGTGAGTTCGACCGATTTAAAAGGAGTGGTAACATATGCAAATAGAAAATTTTGTGAAATTTCCGGTTATAGTAAAGAAGAGCTTGTCGGTTCAAATCACAACATAATTAGACATCCTGATATGCCTCGCTCAGCATTTGAAGACCTATGGGGCACGATAAATCAAGGATATACATGGGAAGGGATTGTAAAAAATTTAAGAAAAGACGGTAAATACTATTGGGTACATACTTTTATAACTCCTATTAAAAATGAAAATAAAACCATAGGATACAGTGCTGCTAGAAGATCGGTGAGTAAATCAGAGCTGGAAACTGCTCAATCCCTATATACAAACCTTTTAAAAAAAGAGGAGAGAGAAGTGAATGGACGCTAGGTGTTTAGCGCTCTTACTCTCACCTCTAAGCTTTATGCGAGAATGAATATTTTTGAATTGTGAATCGTGAGGATTTTCGTTTGGAGTGTGTGGCGACAAATTAGTAAGGAGCGAGCTGACGCGACAAGCCCAATAGATAAACACCTACATCTCAAAAGAGAAAGTAGAGCCTTCGTGTTCCTTGCTCTGTATTTTGAGATAACTGCCATGCAGTGAGAGGATCGTCTTGACAATAGAGAGACCTAAGCCCATGGAGTTATCCCAATTATGCGTACCTGAACGGTAAAACTTTTTCGTTACCTTATCGAGATGTTCCTCAGAGATACCAACCCCTTTATCTACAACACTCAATCTCCTTCCTTCCAACTGCACAACAACATCCTCGTCCGAATATTTCAGTGCATTTTCAATGAGATTTTTGATAACAACCTCCATGAGCGTTCTATCTGCATCAACATCAAAACCTTCACCTTGAACGATAATATGCCTTCCTTTGTATTTTTCTCTTAGATCTTGACATACGGTATCAATCATTGGCTTGATGCGAAATTTTGTCTTCTCCAATCTTGCATCGCCACTCTCAAACTTATTCCATAAAATAAGCCTTTTGAGTAGATTTTCTATCTTTTGACTATTTGTATTTATCTTGCTTAAAAACCTATCTCGCATAGCTTCATTGAGATCCTTATCATCTTCGAGTGTTTGAGCATATCCCATGATGGCCGCAATTGGATTTCTAAACTCATGTGCAATAGCCGAGATCATATCGCTTCTTTGACGGTTTTTTAACTTGAGCTTGGAGGTGTATTTCTGTTTCATCTCCTCTCTTTTTTTATATTTTTTAAGTACTTTTATAAGATTTTCATTGATTTGCTCAAACTCTTTTGCAAAAAATTTTGTCTCATAATCAATCACATCAGTCTCTTCGAGATTTGCGAGGTATTTATTGACTATAGAAAGTTCTTTTTGAACACTCTTTGTTCCCCTATAGACTATGTAGATAAATGTAGCAAATGCAACAGCGACAAACACCAAGGTGAGCCAAGTAAGTCTGTTTGAGCCCAAAAAAAAGAGTGTAGCAATAAAAAAAAGAAAATAGAGCCCAAGAGAAACTGTAACAACTCTTGCTAATATATATTCGCTAAGCCTAGGCTTTCTATAGAGCATTTTATTCCTCTTCTTTCAACTTTTTAACTTTAGCTTGCGCCTCCGTAAAATAACTTAAAAAATCAGTCGCATTCACATACCCTACAATCTGTCCGATAATTTTTTTATTTGGAGTGATAAAAAACATTGTAGGTACCCCCTTTATATAAGGAAAGCTCTGTAGTGTTTCATAATCATCTCGCATGACTTTAACAATCTCTATCCTTGCAAGTTGTTGTGAAACTTTGGGATTGACAAAGGTTCTGTTTTTCATTTTTTTACACCATCTGCAATATTCGCTCTCCACAAAAACCATGATGATCTTATCTTCTATCTGTGCTTTACTTATAGCATCATCAAGAGTAGCATTCCAATGCAACTCTTCGGAAAAAAGAAACATCAGCGAAACTAAAAATAAAAAAACATATCTTTTCACATCAAACCTTTAATGTAAATTTTTCGATAGTTTTTAGAAATACTCCGTAAAGTGCTTGCACCTCATCGATACCTACTCGCTCATTTTTAGAGTGGATCCTATCGTTTTTAACTCCAAATTCTACCACATCTATACCACAAGCAGCGATAAATCTTGCATCACTTGTTCCGCCGGCTGTTGACCTTTTAGGTCGAATACCAAGTATATCTTCGATATTTTTTGCTAAAACATCAATCAATATAGACTCTTTTGTCACAAAAGGATCGGCACTCACATTGAGTGTAAGCTTATACTCAAGTCCTTGAAAATGATCATCAATATATGTTTGTATATCTTTTTTGGATGTTTTTGTAGAGTTTCTTACATTAAACATAAGTCTTAAAGAGTCGGGGGTTACGTTGGTTACCTCGAAGCCGGAACGAATATCAGTAATAACAAGTTTACTTGGAGTAAAAAAAGCATCTCCGTCGTCAAGCTCTGCCCCTGCTATTTTAGCTAAGATAGGTGCTACCATATGGATTGGATTTTTTGATTTTTCAGGATAAGCGGCATGCCCTTGGACACCATATAATTGCAACACTCCGTTGATAGAGCCTCTTCTGCCTACTTTGATGGTATCGCCAAAACGCTCCTCACATGTTGGTTCTGCCACGATGCAATATTCGGGTAAAAGATCAATACTTTTGAGATGCTCTAGCATCACTTTTGTGCCATAAAGCGCATCACCCTCTTCATCAGATGTAAGCAGTAGCGAAAGTCTTCCTTGAAAATTTACGGTATCTTTGAGTGCGGCGACAAAAGCGGCAACACCACTTTTCATATCTTGCGCTCCTCTTGCATAAACATACCCCTCATCAATCATCGGTACAAAAGGATTACTCTTCCACCCCTCTCCGGGAGGAACAACATCAATATGACCCGCAAAACAGAGGTGCGCTCCTTGGCTAAACTCTTTTGTTAGAAAAAGATTTTTCACGCCACCTTCATTGTGATAAATTGCCTCAAATCCATCTAAATACGACTCTATCCATTCCAATGCACCGTCATCTTCAGGTGTTATCGATTGAAAACTAAGTAATTTCAAAAGAATATCAACAACACTCATTTATCATCCTTCATTACTTTGGTGCCACTATTTTACCACGATAAGATACAATTCCGCCAATATGGTCTATACAATCTTTGCGTCCATAACGCGTTAAGATATGCTGTACTTGAGCACTTCTGTTGCCCGTTCTGCATGTAAATATCAATTTTTTATCTTTCTCGTCTTCTAAAAACTCTTTTGCCCAACTTGAAAATTGAGAAGTGGGTCTGAACACATCAACCCCTTCTATATAAGAGACATTGTACTCAAAGGGTTCTCTTATATCGATAAGTAAAAAGTCCACCTCACCTTGCTCTCTTTGTTGTAGCATTGCCTCTAGCTCTTGAGAATTTATTTTGCCGTTTTGATGCAAATCAACACCTCCTAAATCTAACTGTTTTGCTGCGCATATTCAGGAGTGCAAAATATTCCACAGTGACATTTTCCTTCGCTCGGTATCTCTACTTCCAGCGCCGGTTTACACGGGCAGATTCTACCATCGGCACTCTTAAACTTGCCATTTGCTTCTATGACCATAAAACAGGGGCAAAACCTTCTGCCGTAAAGTAATTTGTGTCTCGTAAGCCCCATAAGAACACCCTCATTGACATCTTCATTCGGATGGTATACAAAACCAAAACTCTTACACACTTTATCGGCAAATCTTTGAGTTTTTTCAAGCTCTTGCTTAAATTCATCGGAATCCATATCGATCTGTCGCAACATATAAAATCCTCTTATTTTTACTTTAATTGTATTCAAGTTATATCTTAAAGCTATTTAATATATAATGATAATTGAAAAACTTAATTCAAATAGGGATAAATTGTGAATTTTGATAACACCGTTTTAGAAAAGCTTGAAAAATTATCTCACTTGCGTGTCGATGAATCGAGAAAAAGAGAGATTTTGGGGCAGTTAAATGAGATTGTTACATATGTGGAAAATTTAAGCGAACTTGATACTTCTAAGCTTGATGCTTCTTTTTCGACACTCCAAGGAGGTACTCCTATGCGAGAGGATCGCGTACAAAAAGATGAAAAGAGTTCGCAGGATATACTAAAGCATTCACCGCAAAGCGAAGATAACTTCTTCATAGTCCCTGCCATAATCGAATAAATCTCAGGAGAATAGAATGGAAAATGAATTCAACATAAAAAAATTATTAAAAAGTATCGTCTCGTACGGTGCATCGGATTTACACCTCATAAGAGGGAGTGAACCGCTTATTAGGCTCAATGGATCATTAAAACCCGTTAATCTACCGAAATTAACCGGAAAAGATATTGAAGAGATGGCATACTCCCTATTAAAAGAGAAACAAAAGCATATGTTTGAAGAGTTCAATGAACTCGATTTCTCGATTGAAATGGAAGGAATTGGAAGATTTAGAGCAAACTTTTATAGAACACTTGGCGATGTTGCGGCGGCTTTTAGGACGATTCCACTTGAGGTTCCCTCTCTTGATGATTTAGGTACTCCGGCGATATATAAGAAACTCATCAAACGCGAAAAAGGTCTCATCCTTGTAACCGGACCGACGGGCTCAGGGAAGTCAACAACACTTGCAGCCATGCTTAACGAGATTAACGAAACAGAGAAAAAACATATTATCACGGTTGAAGACCCTGTCGAGTTTGTTCATCAACACAAAAAATCAGTTTTTTCTTTTAGAGAGGTGGAAAAAGATACACGATCATTCGCAACCGCACTCAAATATGCAATGAGACAAGATCCCGATATTATACTTATCGGTGAGATGCGGGATAAAGAGACTATTGAAGCTGCGCTTACTGCTGCTGAGACGGGGCACTTAGTCTTCGGAACACTTCATACGAGTTCTGCCTCAAGAACAATCAATAGGATTCTCGATGTATTTACGGGAGATGAACAACCTCAAATTAGAGCGATGCTCTCAACCTCTTTGGTTTCCATTATCTCTCAAAGTCTTATTCCAAGAACAGACAAAGGAAGAATCGCAACTTCAGAAATTTTGGTTATGAACCATGCTATAGCAAACCTCATTAGAGAAGATAAAGTGCATCAAATATACTCACAAATGCAACTCGGGCAAGAAGGAACAGGTATGCAGACACAAACTCAAGTTCTCGTTAATCTTGTCAAACAGGGTATCATCTCAAGAGAAAATGCCTTCCAATATGCTAACAACCCTGACGAGATAGGCAAATTAATACCACGACCATACTAAGATACTTTTTACCCTTCTGTGGGTAAAATAAGCCATTATTTTTAAGGCAGATTTTTTCATGAACTCACTACACTATTTTGACATCATCATCGGCTCAATCATACTTATTTTAGGTCTCAAAGGTCTCTTTAGAGGATTTGTAAATGAAATTATCGGTCTGCTTGGACTTGTGCTTGGTGTTTTTTTAGGTTCGAGATTTAATCTTGTGGTTGCTGATTTCATCAATGAAAATATATATAAAGCCCAAAATGATGCACTTTTGAAATTGATTGCTTTTATGGTTATCTTAGCCACCATTTGGTGGGGTTCGATTGCTATAGGAAGCACCTTTTCAAAACTTGTCAATATGAGCGGTCTTGGATTTTTAAACAACATACTAGGTTTTATAACAGGAGGTGGGAAGTATTTTATCATCTTCGCACTCATCACAGCAGCACTCTCAAACATAGAAGGAGTGAGGATTAACTTTGTTCCGAAGGTTCAAAACAGTATACTTTATGAACCTTTATTGACAACAGGCTCTTACTTGATCAATATTGATCTCAATAATATAGATTTTGAAAATATCTCCATAATGGATATCAACAAAACAACAGAAAAAAGTGAGTAACCAATGGCTGAAGAATTTGAAAAAATATTAGAAAAATTTAAAGATACGCTCAAGGCAAATAATCTTAAATACACAAAGCAAAGAGAAGCAATCGTCTCATTTATCTACAATAATAAGGGACATTTCACTCCCGAAGAGATCAATGATGCGCTTAAAGAAAAACATAAAGACATGAAGATAGGCATAGCAACAATCTACAGAACACTTGCTTTGCTTGAAGAATCAGGCATGGCAACATCAATCTCTTTTGATGCACAAGGAAAGAAATATGAATTTGGCTTAAAAAAACACCACGATCATATCGTCTGCTCCAAATGCGGACTCATTAAAGAGTTTTATGATGAGACGATTGAGCAAAAACAGAACGAAATAGCAAAAAAATTAAACTTTATACTAGAAGACCACCATATGAAACTCATAGGTATTTGCGAGACTTGTCAAAAAAAGAGAGGTAAAAATTGATATTTGAGAACACCTATATTCAAGAGAGAATAAAAAAATCCGAAGAGCTAAAAAAACTCGGCATCAATCCCTACCCGAATGATAAGTATAAAACTATCGAATCAGATGAATTTAAAACAAAATTCGACTATATAAAAGATGTTGAAAATCAAAGAGACGAAAGTGCAAAATGCACCCTAAGAGGTCGCATCAAACTTCTTCGTATTATGGGCAAAGCTGCTTTCGCAAAGATACAAGACACCAAAGGCATGGTACAGCTCTACTACGCTAGGGATGATCTCCCCGAAGGGTATTATAACAGCATCAAAAAACTTATCGAGGTTGGCGATATCGTAGTCGCTACAGGTTTTCCATTTATTACACAAACAGGTGAACTGACACTACATTGTAGCTCTTTTGAGATAGTGACTAAAACGATATCTCCTCTACCTGAAAAATTTCACGGATTGCAAGATCAAGAACTCCGATATAGACAGCGTTATCTCGATATAATCATGAATCCCGAGGTAAAAGAGACCTTTTTACTTCGAAGTAAGATTGTCTCACTTGTGCGTAGATTTTTTGAATCAAAAGCATTTTTAGAGGTCGAAACACCTATGCTCCATCCGATTCCAGGAGGTGCAAATGCAAGACCTTTTATCACGCATCACAATGCACTTGATGTTGCAAGGTATCTTAGGATTGCGCCGGAACTTTACCTCAAAAGGCTAGTAGTTGGCGGTATGGAGGCTGTCTTTGAGATTAATAGAAACTTTAGAAATGAGGGAATGGATCACACACACAATCCTGAGTTTACAATGCTAGAGTTTTACTGGGCATATCATAATTATATGGATCTTATGGAGTTGAGTGAAAGTATGTTTGCTTATCTTTTTGAAGAACTTAAACTCCCTACTAAACTTCCATATGGAGAGCTAGAGATTGACTTTGCAACACCTTTTAAAAAGATTGCATATCTTGATGCACTTCAAGAGATTGGCAAGGTTCCAAGCGACATTGTAGGCGATAGAGCAAAGATTATGGAATATCTAAAAGAAAACGGTATAAAGGTAGATGCCAATCTCTCGCTCGGGTATCTCCAAGCTGAGCTTTTTGATAATTTTGTTGAAGCAAAACTCATCAACCCTACTTTTGTGACTGATTTTCCTATCGACATCTCACCGCTTGCAAGACGAAGTGACACCAACCCTGATATCGCAGAGAGGTTTGAGCTTTTTATCGCAGGCAAAGAGATAGCAAACGGTTTTAGCGAGCTCAATGACCCGATTGACCAATATGAGCGATTTAAAGCACAAGTTGAAGCCAAAGAGGTAAGCGGGGATGATGAAGCGATGCATATGGATTTGGATTATGTCAAAGCTCTTAGCTACGGCATGCCACCAACTGCCGGTGAAGGCATAGGTATAGACAGGCTTGTGATGATGCTCAGTAATCAGCACTCCATCAGAGATGTGTTGCTTTTTCCGGCTATGCGACCGGAAAACATTATAAAAAAAGATGAATAAAATCAATGAAAAGGATATATTAAATGAGTTATGCGATAGAAAAATTTGACCCCGAGGTCTTTGAAGCAATAGAGAGTGAACTTAAAAGACAGACAGAACATCTTGAGATGATTGCAAGTGAAAATTTCACACTCCCTGCTGTTATGGAGGCAATGGGAAGTGTCTTTACAAACAAATATGCCGAGGGGTACCCGTATAAACGATATTATGGGGGTTGTGAATTTGCCGATAAAGTCGAGCAACTCGCGATTGATAGAGCTTGCAAGCTTTTTGATTGTAAATTTGCAAATGTACAGCCTCACTCAGGAAGCCAGGCAAACGGCGCTGTTTACGCTGCTTTACTCCAAGCCGGAGACAAAATTTTAGGAATGGATCTAAGCCATGGTGGTCACCTCACGCACGGAAGTAAAGTAAACTTCTCGGGGAAAAATTATCATAGTTTCTTTTACGGCGTTGAGCTTGATGGGAGAATCAATTATGACAAAGTAGCAGAGATCGCTCAGATTGTCCAGCCAAAAATTATCGTTTGTGGCGCAAGTGCATATGCAAGAGAGATAGATTTCAAAAGATTTAAAGAGATAGCCGATAGCGTCAATGCACTTTTATTTGCCGATGTTGCACATATCGCAGGTCTTATCGTAGCAGGCGAACACCCAAGCCCGTTTCCATATGCAGATATCGTGACAACTACGACGCATAAAACTCTAGCCGGTCCAAGAGGCGGTATGATTTTGACAAACGATGAAGATATAGCCAAAAAGATTAACTCGGCTATCTTCCCGGGCATTCAAGGCGGTCCGCTCGTACATGTGATAGCGGGCAAAGCAGTTGGTTTTAAACACAATCTTAGTGACGAATGGAAAACATATGCAAAACAAGTCAAAGCAAATGCTAAAGTGCTTGCACGTGTTCTCAGCGAGCGAGGCTATGATATAGTATCGGGAGGAACCGATAATCACTTAGTGCTTGTATCATTTCTCAATAAACCGTTCTCTGGAAAGGATGCCGATGCCGCACTTGGTAACGCAGGTATCACAGTCAATAAAAACACGGTTCCGGGCGAAACTAGAAGTCCTTTTGTCACTTCAGGCATCCGCATAGGCTCGCCTGCACTTACAAGCAGAGGGATGAAAGAAGCTGAGTTTGAATTTATAGCCGGAAAAATTGCAGATGTGCTTGATAATATCGAAGATAATGCATTACACGCAAAGATAAAAGAAGAAATCAAAGAACTTGCAAACAGATTTGTGATTTATGATAAGCCCATATATTGAGTAAAGATTGATAGAAGACATCAAAAGACTTGGGTTTAATACCGATCATTACTATATAAAACGGAGTTTTGTTGTAGATAAAATCCATTTTGAGAATCGAACTTTTTATGCAAAGTTTGAAAAAATCAATGAACCCATCAATGATACTCTGCTCAAACAACACCTCAAAAAAGAATCTACAGTAGCTCTCTCACTTTTAGATAAAAATGGTTTTACAACTTTACTGCTCATAGAATATAAAGGTGATGAGGCTACAAAATTTTACCATACGGCAAAACAACTCTTTGATTCTATAGGTATAAAAAACTACGAAACCTATGAGGGGAAAAGTGATAGACATATACAAATATATATCAAAACCAAACCTCTGAGTTTAGAAGATGCAAGCGATACATTGCAAAAGATATCTGATTTGCTTTGTATAAAATTACCGAATGATTGGCGAACATTGCCAAATAAGAATCTGCCACAACAGTATAATATAGCAACACTACCCTATAAAAAACTATCGCTCTAAACCCATACATAAAGAGTATACAAGAAGATAAAAATGAAATAATGGTATAATCCAAAATAGAATAAATATTTTTTGGAGATTACACAATGAGAGATAACGATTTAGATGATTTGATTATAGAAAGCGAAGGATCAAAAAGCGGTAGCGGATTGAAAAATATCCTTACAATAATTGCCCTTATTATCATCATATTGATAGTAGCAATACTGCTTACAAAAGTTATACTCAAAGAGCCGAAAAACAATGAACTTGCATTTGAACAAACATACAATAAAACGATAGACCCTGAGCTTAAACTTGAAAAAGAGAGCAATACAACAACTCAAAGTGTAAAATCAGAGCCGCTATCAACACTTATTGAAGAAGAGACTAATGCTACAACTACCAAGCAAGAGACACTATCGACAACACAAACAACAATTGCAGAAGAGGAAACAGAAACTGTAGCCACACAGCCAAATGTAACTACTCCAACTAAAGCCGAAGACAAAACTCCTCTTACTACTACCGTAACGACACAAACACCTACAGAGGTCGCAACGAAAACAACACAAGAGACACTCAAGCAAGTAGCAACACAAGAACGATATTATATCCAAGTCGGTGCATATACCACACAGCCCAATAAGACTTTTTTAGATATTATTACAAAAAGTGGCTATACTTATGAGACAAAAAAAGTCAACAATAAAACAAAACTTCTTATAGGACCATACAGCAGTAGAGAAGAGGCATCAAAAGCACTTGTGCGGATTAAAGATCGTATCAATAAAAATGCCTTCTTAGTCCAATATTAACGATGTCTGATATCTCTACCCTGCTTTTTGACCAACTCACTCCCGTATCACTTTACGGGGAGTTAAAAACACTCTTTGAAGATGAAATTACTATGCTTTTTGAAAGTGTGGTTAACACAAATGAAGGAAATTTTAGCTTCATAGTCATAGGAGCAAAAGAGAGAATCATTCACAAAGACAATACAAGCACCCATATAGATGAAAATGGTATGATATCTTCAATAGCGAAAAACCCTTTTGATTTCATGAAAGAGTATTATGCAAAAATAGATAAAAAGCACTTTGAACAAAGAGCTCATGATGCAGGTTTTAGTTTTACGGATGGATTTATCGGATTTATCGGCTATGATCTTGTAAAAGTGTTCGAGCCGACACTCTGTGCTTCTATGGATAACTTGCAAGATGATCTCGGCACTCCCGATCTTGACCTTATACGACCAAAGATAATCATCGGTTATTCCCATAAAAACTCCACACTCACAATCATCCAAAATGATACTAGCATGACACAAGCGGTAGAGTCCATAAAAAAACTTCTGCTTAAACCCCACTCTCCATATCCGCTTCAACGCCCAAAATTAGAGAAAGAGGGTGCTCTTCATATAGGTAAAGAAGAGTTTGAGCAGATTATCGAAGAGTCAAAGGAGCATATACGTTCCGGAGATATATTTCAAATCCTTATCTCAAATCGATACACGCAACAAGGTGAAATAGATGCACTCAGTTTTTACAGACTGCTTCGCTCCAAAAATCCTTCACCATATCTTTTTTTATTGGAATATGAGACATTTTCTATATGTGGCTCATCACCCGAAGTTATGGTGCGGCTTACCGATAATGAGATACTCTTACGTCCTATTGCAGGCACAAGAAAAAGGGGCGATACTCGAACAAGAGATAAAGAGCTTGAAATTGAGATGATAAATGACCCAAAAGAGTGTGCCGAACATCTTATGCTTATCGACCTTGGGAGAAACGATGTCGGCAGGGTTGCTCAAATCGGAAGCGTTAAAGTGACTGAGATGATGCGAGTTGAACGCTATAGTCATGTGATGCATATGGTTACCGATATTGAAGCACAGCTTGAGAAAGGCAAAGATATGTTTGATCTCTTTGTCGCCACTTTTACGGCAGGTACGATGACGGGTGCACCAAAGATAAAGGCAATGGAACTAATCGCAAAATTTGAAAAACTCAAACGAGGATTTTATAGTGGCAGTGTTGGATATTTTGCATTTGATGGCAATATGGATTCGGCAATTACCATTAGAACTTCTCTTATCCAAAAAGATAAGATTACTTTACAAGCAGGAGCAGGTGTTGTTGCCGACTCAAAACCTGAGCTTGAATACCTTGAAGTGAATAACAAGCTCGGTGCTTTGATTGCCACACTCAAAGAACTTGAAGAGGTCTAAATGAGCAAACTTTTTGCTATTTTCGGCAATCCCATAGAACACTCAAAATCTCCACTCATGCACAATCTTGCTTTCAGTACTTTTGACGTCAATAGTTGCTATACACGATACCTTCTTAAAGACGGTGATGCCCTGCGATCAAAATTTTTCGAACTAGGTCTTAGTGGAGCAAATATCACTGTTCCTCACAAAGAATCAGCATTTAGAGCATGTGACTGGTGTGATGATTTTTCCAAAAGTGCAGGTTCGGTCAATACCATAATCCTCAAAGAAGGTAAACTACATGGTTACAATACCGATGCACTTGGATTTTTTGCATCAATGAAAGCTTTTCACGAGATAAATAAGATTCTTTTTTTAGGCGCAGGTGGTACGGCAAAATCAACGAGTACGCTTCTTAAAGATGTGGGGTTTGATGTTGTCGTTCTCAATAGAGGCAAAGAAAAACTTGAATCTTTCAAAAACAGCGGTTTTAAAACATATACATTTGAAACGATTGATGATTTTAATTTTGACCTCATTATCAATATGACTTCTGCGGGATTAAGTGATGATAATCTCCCTGCACCCAAAAAGTTACTACTGCAATTGTTTCAAAATACAAAAGGGTGTATAGATGTCATTTACGGTAAAGAGACGCCATTTTTGCAGTTGGCAAAAAAATATAAAATAGAAACTATAGACGGATCAACCATGCTTCTTAAACAGGGGGTTCTAGCTTTTGACCACTTCACAGATCATCAATTTGATCTTTATAAGGTTGAGCAAGCAATGAAGCGGGCATTTGATTTCGGTTAAACTTAAACGAGTATGCTCTTAGGCGAGGTAGACATATGATAAATATATTGATGATTGAGGATGATGTTGAATTTGCGGAAATCTTGAGTGAATATCTTGCACAATTTGACATCAAAATTACCAACTACGAAGACCCTTTCTTAGGTTTAAGTGCGGGGGTAAAAAAATATGATCTGCTTATCTTAGACCTTACGCTTCCAGGCATGGATGGGCTTGAGGTTTGCGAAGAGATAACTAGAAAATACGATATACCAATCATTATCTCCTCAGCAAGAAGTGATCTTGATGATAAGGTAGAAGGCTTGAAAATCGGCGCTGATGATTATCTCCCAAAGCCTTACGACCCAAAAGAGATGTATGCACGCATAATTTCGCTCTTAAGAAGATACGGTAAAAAAAGTCAAGAGAGATCGAAAATGGAAAGTAATTTTGAGATAAAGGGAGACACCCTGTACTATAAAGAAGAGCCTCTCATTCTGACTCCTGCAGAATTCGAGGTACTCTCGGTTATGATAAAAAACCAAAGCATCACCCTCTCAAGAGAACAGATAATCAATAGCGCACAGGCTATGAGTATCGACTCTCACGGCAAAAGTTTAGATGTGATTATCAGCAAAATACGATCAAAACTCGGCAACCACAAAGCGATCCAAACAGTTAGAGGGATCGGTTATAAACTCGTATGATTAAAAGCTCTTCACTTTACACCAAGATCACTCTTTTTTTTATCATAGCTCTCTTTTTATCAATCGTACTTTTTTTTATCTTCCTTAGCAACCAATTCCACAGAGAGCGTGATAATATGGTAGATAAAGAACGCGCGATCTCTCATTATATATTTATGTACTACCTCAAATACGGCAACATTGATGAAGATTTTCTTCAATCTCAAAATATTGTAGTAATAACCGAAAAAGATGAACAAAACAAAATAGTAAAAATTTTTCAACAAAAAAGAGAACCTTTTAGACGCTATATGGCTGATATGATTGATGGCAAAAGAGTTATACTAATACATAATAACTTCTTTAGTCTTTTTTTAGAAAATAAAAATAAACCCGAACTGCCTATTGAGACGATTTTAGTCTTTTTGTCACTTATATTAATACTCGGTGTTTTATATTGGTGGACTATATCAAGCCTGAAGCCCCTAAGGGAGCTTAAAGAGAAGATTAAGCATTTCTCCAGAGGAAACCTCGATATAGAGTGCAAAAGCAACTTAAACGATGAGATAGGTGATGTTGCAAACGAATTTAATAATTCGGTTAAAATCATTAGAGAACTTATAAGTTCAAGACAATTATTTTTAAGAGCAATCATGCATGAGCTAAAAACTCCTATTGCAAAAGGAAGAATATCTGCCGAAATGATTACGGACGAACAACAAAAGAAGAGAATGAGTAATATTTTTGAAAGACTCAATCTTCTCATTGATGAGTTTGCAAAGATAGAAAAAATCACATCTAAAAATTTTACACTCACTATTAAACCTTACAAAATCAGCGATATCATTGATGCAAGTATCGATATGCTTCTTATAGACAAACCTAAAAAACATTTTGATATTAACATCAAAGAAGAGATGCATTTGAATGTAGACTTTGAACTTTTTACGCTTGTACTTAAAAATCTTTTTGCAAATGCAATAGAATATAGCAACTCAAAAAAAATCACACTCAACATAAAAAAAGATACGATCGAAATCATAAACGATGGTGAAAAACTCAAAGAGAATATCGAAGAGTATCATAAACCGTTTCACACATCAAAAAAAGGATTGGGGCTTGGACTTTATATCATCAAAAATATACTTGACATGCACAATATGCATTTAAAATACGATTATCAAGACGGTCAAAATATTTTTACTATCTTAACCTCTTCTTAGTGAGTCAGAAATTGTAAATGCAAGCTCAAGTGCTTGATTTGCATTAAGTCTCGGATCACACTGTGTATGGTATCTGTTTGATAGCCCTTCAGCAGTTATTGGAGAACTTTGACTTCCCGTACACTCCGTAACATCTTCACCGGTCATCTCAAGGTGGATACCGCCGGCAACGGTTCCCTCGTTTTCATGAATAGTAAAGAACTGTTTCACTTCACTAAGGATATTATCAAAATCTCTTGTTTTGAATCCATTATTAGTTTTTTCAACATTTCCATGCATAGGATCACATGACCAAACGATACTGCGCCCCTCTTTTTTAACTCTTTGAAGCAATTTAGGAAAATGATCACTTATCTTTGAAGCTCCCATTCTAACAATAAGGTTGAGTCTTCCTTCTTCATTGTTCGGATTGAGTACATCAATAAGCTTAATGAGTTCATCTTCTTTCATACTCGGACCAACCTTACAGCCTATCGGATTATGAATACCTCTTAAAAATTCTACATGTGCTTCATCTAGCTCTCTTGTTCTATCGCCTATCCAAAGCATATGCGCAGAACAATCATACCACTCCCCTGTGATACTATCTACTTTAGTTAATGCTTCTTCATAGTTTAAAAGTAACGCCTCATGCGAAGTATAGAGTACTGTTTGGTGTAGTTGAGGAAGGCTTTTAACTTCTAGTCCGCAAGCACTCATAAATCGCATAGCATCATCTATTTTTGTACTCAATTCATCATATTTTTTCCCGAGTGCGTGATCTTGTATAAAATCTAAGTTCCATTGATGCACTTTTTCCAAATCGGCCATACCACCTCTTGCAAATGCTCTCAAAAGATTCATCGTCGCAGCTGATTGATTGTATGCTTTGAGCATTCTCATCGGATCAGGCGTTCTTGCCTCAGATGTAAAGTCTATATCATTAATGATATCACCTCGATAACTCGGCAATTTCACTCCATCTATCTCTTCAAAGTCGCTACTTCTTGGCTTTGCAAATTGACCTGCAACCCTCCCGACTTTCACTACGGGTTTTCCTGAAGAATACATAAGCACCATATTCATCTGTAGCATCAACTTAAAAAGATTTTTAATCGTTGAAGCTTTAAAATTGGCAAAACTCTCAGCACAATCCCCACCTTGAAGTAAAAATGCCTCACCTCTACTTACTTTTGCGAGTTCATCTTTGAGATTTCTTGCCTCTCCTGCAAAAATGAGCGGAGGGTATGTTGCCATCTCACTTTCTACCTTTTTTAGTAGCTCTTGGTCTTCATAAATCGGTTGTTGCTTTATTGGAAAATTTCTCCAACTATTTGGAGTCCAACTCATTGTGTATCCTTGTCAAATAAAATTGGAAGATTATACCTTATTGAAATTAAAAGTCAAACTTTGTATCAAAAAACAAGATAATTTTTATCTCTTTTCACAATGTGAATAAACTCTATTAAAAAATATAAAAATAATGTGAATAATGTCAAGTTATACTTAAGCTTTTCTAGCCACTAGCGTAGCGAAATTTGACCACTGAAAAATGGTTTCAACATCATCAAATCCTGCCTCTTTACACATCGCAATATTTTCAGAAATTGTATAAGGAATAAGCACATTTTCTAATGCTTCTCTTTTTTTAGAAATCTCGTAATCGCTGTATCCACGGGCTTTTTTATGATCATAATAGATATCTATCATCGCTCTATCAAGCTTTTTATCTTTAAAAATAATTTTCTCCGAAAAGATAAAATAGCCACCGTTGTTAAGGGAATTGTATATCTTTTTTACCAAATCTCCCCGTTGTAAAGGACGTATAAATTGAAGTGTATAATTTGCTATGATAAAATCCTGCCCAAATGGATACTTATATGTGATTATGTCACCATATTTTAGCTCAATTTCAGCTTTATATGCTCTAATTTTTATTTTCGCCTGCTCAAGCATCGCTTTTGAGTTATCGATGCCACATAGATTCATTTTTGTACTCATAGAACTATAAAGATCTAAAAGAAATTTAGCAGTAGATGAACCTAAATCCAAAACATTTTTCCCGTCGACTTCATCTTTTAAAATCAATGCAATAATAAGTGCTCTTACCTCATCATAAAACGGGATTGATCGCACAAGCATATCATCAAAAACACTCGCTACCGATTCATCAAACTCAAACTGCTTTTTATTGTCTTGTTTAAAAACCTCATCCTTCATGTTGTTGCCTTGCTGTTTTAATATCTATATCAATCTGCTTTTTGAGAGCATCCAAGTCATCAAACTTTTTATTATCCCGTATAAGATCTATAAACTCAATTGCAATTTTAGAGCATTTCGGCTCTATCGCTTCATCCAAAATATGTGTTTCCACGGCAAACGAACCATCTGTGCTTTCTCGATGTCCTACGAAACTTACACTTCTATAGACTTCGCCGTCAATGTGTGTATAGGATGTGTAGACACCCTCTTTTGGCAATATATACTCTTTTACATCAAGATTGATAGTAGGAACAAGCTTCTCTTTTCCGATTCCTTGTCCTTTAATAATATCTCCGAGTATTTTATATTCTCTTCCGAGCAATCTGTTGGCAAGTGTGATATCTCCGGCACTTAGAGCTTCTTTGATGACTCTTGAATGGATAGATATACCATCAAGCATTATTTCATCAATTACATCTACTCCTTGATGAAAAAGCTCTTGAAGCAACTTTGCGCCTCCTTCTTTGTTTTTACCAAAATAAAAATCATACCCCACGACAATCTTCTCTAAATTCGGAAAATCAACTTTGAGCATCTCCACAAACTCCTTAGCACTAAGCTCCTTGATTTTCTCAAAATGGTAAAAAAATGTAGGTTTTGCTATATACTGCTGTCGTACAAACCCTGGTGTTAATTTGCCGTTGCCACGTTCAATAATCGCGACACCTTCGACTCTTTGAATGAGCTCTTTATGCGCCAAGTGAATACCGTCAAACGCCCCCAAAGCGATCGATCTAATCACAAGTCATCCTTAGTAAAATGGTAAAAATACTCCTCATTTCCCTCTTTTCCTTTTATTTTTGAAGACACTTTGTGTTGCTGCCTCCAACCAAACTCTTTAGCTTTATCTTCAAATTTTTGCATATTATATCTGATTGCATCTCTATCTTGCACCACGCCTTTACTATCTCGTTTGGCATTTTTTCCCACTTCAAATTGTGGCTTATAAAGGAGCACGATATCCTTTTTTGCCAATCTATCTATATAATCAATAATCTCCAATAAAGAGATAAACGAAACATCACAGGTAACAAGATCGAATCCACCCTCATCTCTAAAATCACGGATGTCCGTCTCTTCGTACAATTTTAAGTTATCTCTTTCCCTTAATGAGTAATGCAATTGATCACGCCCTACGTCTACACAAACTAAAGAGCTCACGTCATTCTCAAGTAAGATTTGTGCAAATCCTCCCGTAGATGAGCCGACATCTAAAACTTTTTTTCTTTGCACAACAAGAGGATACTCTTCTAAAAATACTTCGAGTTTTCGCCCCGCTCTGCTGACATAAAACTTTTCATTGGCAACTTCGAGCTTCATACTATCATTATATTTCAAAGAGGGCTTGACCACATTACCATCAACAAAAACTTTTCCGCTCTTGATTGCCTCTAATGCTCTATTTCGGCTCTCAAAATAACCATTCTCAACAAGATAACTGTCAAGTCGCACATGTGACCTCATCTATCCAATCAAGATAGTCTCGATTTCCATTGACGATAGGGATCATGATAATTTCAGGTATTTTTGCATCGTGCAGTTCCAAGATAAGGTCTCTTATCTCTTCAAAATGTGCTGTTTTTGTTTTAATGGAAAGTAGAGTTTCATGCTCATGTTCAACCTGTCCGTTCCATTTATAGCGACTACTAATTGCTTGTTTTTGAATACATGCCACAAGATTTTTTTCAAAAAGTGCGTTGATGATATCATCACCTACAGCTCGATGTTTGAATGTTGTTTGAATTATGCAATACATATGAAATTATATCACGAAACTTATTATAATCTTCTTTTTCGAATATTAAACATCATCACAGCAAAAAAGGCGAGTAAGCAACCTATAGCGGTGGATATCTCTATTTTCTCATCAAAAATAATCCAACTTGAGATAATCGCCCCGATAGGCACTATAAACATAAAAACTGCCGTATTATGCGCGCCGACTTTGCCTGCTGAAGAAAAAAATAAAACAGTACTAAAGGTTCCGGGAATCAAGCCCATAAAAATGATTGTCATCCAAAATGTATTATCGAAGCTTTGCAGATCAAAAGGATGATATGGAAGCGCAAAGAACATATTGATAAGTGCCGTTATCCCAAATACTACAAGAGAGTAGATAATAGCATCCACTCTCTTTGAGGCTTGTTGCGAGAGAATAGTGATAAAAGACCAAACAAAAACACCGTAAAAGAAATAGATGCTGTCGATATTTAAAAATCCAAATCCTTCAAAAGGAATACGCAAAAGTATAATTGCGGCTATCAACCCGATACTAAGTGCATATATTTGCCTCTTTGTAATATCTATCTTAAAAAGAATGATTGAGAGAATATAGGTCAATATCGGTGTAAGTGCTGTCACAAGTGTTCCACCATATCCTGATTGGCCATGCTTTACTCCTTCGAAAAAGAGGTAGTTAAAAAGTGCAGTGAGCACACCTGCACCCACCATATATAAAACACCCTTTATATCGCTCTTAAAAGATATCTTCAAAAAATAGATCAAAGGAAATAGTGACACGAAAGAGATAGCATATCTCCAAAAGGCACACACATGCGCATCAGCATGGCTTACGGCTATCTTGCCTACACTCCAAGCAATACCCCAAAAGATCATAGCGACGCTTAGGGCGATAAAATAACGAGTTGAGTGGGTTGCATTATGCATGTTTGACCTAAAATATTTTTCTGGAAGTATAACTAAAAATTTTATCTTTACTGCTACTTATACATGTAAAGTATCACATCAGCACTCTGCTTACGCAAAGGAGCAATCTTTTGATACTCTTCACCCCAGTACCACGCCTTTGCCTGATTAATGGAATCAAACTCAATAGCAACTATCTCCGGATACTCACACACCCCAACGAAAGAGTCTGCTACTTCGCCACGAAATAGTATACATCCACCGTAAGGTTTAAGTGTATCGCCAACTTGACTTTTATACTCTTCCCATACTACTTGATCTTTGATTCTAATCTGACCTACAACATATACAGACACACTATTTCCATTTAATCTTTTTTAAAAAAACTGTTATAAAACTGCTTGGCTGTTCTTGCACTTTTACTTGCTCTGCTTCTTGCAAAATCCAATGCCTCTTGATGCAAGAGCTCTTTCTCGCCCTTATAGTCCTTGAAATAGCTATCAACCACTTTAAGATATTGCTCTTCATCGCCAGTGTAAAATGAGAGCCAAAGTCCAAATCGATCACTCAGCGATATCTTCTCCTCGACACTATCGCTGTAATGTATCTCACCTTTATTGCCCACTTTTGTACCAATATTATCGCTCATATATTCAGGCACAAGGTGTCTTCTATTTGATGTAGCATAGATGATGACATTGTTGGGTGGTGCCTCTATGGAGCCCTCCATAATCCTTTTGAGTCCTTTGTAGCTCCTATCACCTTCTTCAAAAGAGAGATCATCGCAAAATATGACAAACCTATAATTCTCATCACGTATCACATCCGATATATCAACGAGATCATCAAGATTATCTTTATCGATCTCAATGATCCTTAGTCCTTTGGATTTATAGTGATTCATTACCGCTTTGATAAGTGATGACTTGCCACTTCCTCTGCTTCCCCAAAGCAAGACATTATTTGCTGGTAAGCCTTTTAAAAATCTTCTCGTATTCTCTAAAAGTACTGCTTTTTGCACATCAATCCCCACAAGATCATTAAGCGCTACAGTATCTATCTCCTTTACAGCTCGAAGATGTCCCTTTTTGGCTCTCCATATCGCCCCATCCGTATTTTTCCAATTTATGTTTTTCGTCATATTATCTACCTTCTTTCTTTAGATAATCATCTATAAATTGATGGATATTGCAATACCCGTCTGCACCATCGGGCATCGCACTAAAGTGGCTCTCACCCTTGAGTCTGCTTCGCTCTATCCACTCGGTTTTTATGTTTGTAATGCTGAGATTCTCATCATCCTCGTACGAAGCGATTACTTCACACTTATCTGCCTCGCACCCGATAACATAATCACAATTTCTCTTCCCATCAATCGAAACATATCCCTTATTGTTCGGCTTTAAAAATCTTGCATTTACCCATCCGGGTCTAAAATCTTCCGAGTAATTATATTGCGCCACCTCATACACTCTGCACCAAGTAGCGCCTTCTACCTCTACACACCAATCAACTGCCATATAAGCATTCGGTACTTGTGAGCCAACTTTAGGAGAGTGATAATCCGGCTCTTGACGAATATTGAGTACATCATCTTCGGCAACCCCAACAACAGCAACAAAAAGCGATGGATGAACAGAATCAATAGCATATATAGATGAAGGTAAAAATAGTGTTAAAAATATACTCTTGAAATGTTTTTTCATCTATTGCTACCTATTTTATTTGTAATTATACAAAAAATGAATCAAATCTCATCTAATTTTTATTGCTTATATCAATCTCATCTCTCAACACAAAAGCATACCATGCAACCAAAAAGAATATAGCTCCTATCATTGCACTTATATAACTGAGCGCTATACCTGCACTTGCCATTTTTCCTATGGTGTATGTCATTCCAACACTCACCGCCATAAAAACCATATCATTATAGGATATCACTCTTCCTAAAAATTCTTCATTCGTATTTTGTTGAAGCAAATAGTATGTAAATGACCATATAGATGTAGTCAATAATCCTACAAAGAACATACTAAAAAGTGAGAGAGTAAAATCGTATTGCAGATATGCCCATATGATTATGCTCACACCTTGCAAGACCATAACTACCCACAGATTATTCATCTTGATGTGCTTGCCAAACAAAAGTGGTCCTATCATAAGAGCCAATGCTCTTGAAAAATTTATCCAACCGATAGCAAGTGGAACTGCTATGATATATTTATATTCATTTTTGGCAAGGAGCGTAACTATGGTATCAAATACAGTAAGTCCAACACTTGAATGAAGAAACATGATATGAACTATTTTTGGATTTGCTTTTATATAAGCAAAAACTTCTTTTGTGGCACTCCAAGCACTTTGAGCTTTGTTTTGTATAGCTTTAAGAGGCAATTTCAATATCACAAAAAAAGCTACCATATAAAATACAAAATCTATCATAAATGTACCGATGTAGCCAAGATAGTATGTACTCAGTCCGCCTAGTGCCATGCCAAAAGCAAATGTACTTGACCAGATGATACTATGAATTTCATTTGCTGATTTGAGTGTATCATCTGAGATTATTTTTGGCAGATAAGACATCTCAGCTGTAAATATGATGGTACCTGCTATGGATCTGACAAACAAAAATGTCCAAAGTAGCCAAATGTGTGCCAAATCATTTATAAACATAAAACATATCGTCATACTCATCTCAATGATAAGCAATATCAAGATAAGCTTCTTAAACTCAAATCTATCTATGATGTATCCATTAACAGGAGCAAGTACTAGGCTTGGAAGCAAGATAGCTATAAAAATCATCGCAATCATATCAGCACTAGCGCCAAGAGTTACAAGAAGTGATGCTATAGCCACATGGGAAAATACAGTCCCAAAATAACTCAAAAATTGAACTGCAGTGAGCCCTCGAATAATAGGATTTTTTAGAATTTCGATGTATTTCATCTGTCTCTTACTTGTATTGAAATTGTATATTTTATAGTTTTATCTTCTTGCTTGTATCATACACAAGTTCATAATAATTATTGCCATTGTATTCAAACTCTTTTATCACTTCAAGCCCAAGTTTTCTAGAGTGCGCCTCGTATGATCTTGGGTTAACCTTGTTGATAAATGTAACTAAGATTGGGTATCTTTTTGACATTTCGTCTCTTGCAAAATCGAAAATATCTTCAAGCGTTCCACTCCCGCGAACCGATCTATCTATACATACAGGACCATATTGATAGGAGTTTTGAGTACTGAGTCTTTGCCCCATATACTCTAGGTTTGGTAAATCTTGTATCATAAATGCAAACATGGGCCAGACTGACCAAAATTCCCATGATGCAGCCATAACATAAGCGATGACCTTGCCATCTTTGAGAGTTATGAATAGCCCTTGCTCTTGTGATATCAACTGCGTTAATTGTTCTTTTGTAAAAGGAGTTGTGACAAAGCCATCTTTCTTGTCCTCTTCGTCTATTGAGTCTATCTGATAACGATAATGAAGTTCTAGAACTTCATCTATATCATCCAATGTTGCTATACGTGTTTGCACATGTATCCTTGTTGTTTTAAATATCCATTTCTAGAACTATTCAAATTTTTGCATCTATCATCGAAAAGGCAAATATGCATAACCTCTATTTTGCCACTCTATAAGACCGATTTGCGCCGAAGGCACAGGATGAATAAACGAATAAAAGATGTCTATATCAAGATTGCGTGCTTTCATACCCTCTGAACATACCTCAAATCTGACATGATATTTTTCTACAAGCATTTTAAAGCCAGTCAAAAACTCCTGCTGTCTATCTTTTAACTCTTGATCATTGTCATATGGTGATTGTTCTAATTTTTGAACAAAAAAACGATACGCATCTCCGTGGATAACCACAACCGCATCAACATCACTGCCTTTTTGTTTGAAAGACTCCAAGGTGTGAGTAAAGCCTTTTATAAAATGTGATGTAATCGTTTTAGCATCACCTGTTGTCAAATCTACAACAACTTTTTGTGTTGGTTGCTGTGCAAAAACAAATGAGGAAACCAACAAACTACCCAATAAAAATCTCATTATTTTTTTCATATATTTATCTTCCATGTTTTATTATTTAATATCTTAACAATTTCTATTGTATAAGATTCATACCATTTTGTTTTACCAAGTTCTTGTGCTTTTAGATGCTCTTCATTTTCTTTCCATCTTTGAATACTCTCTAAATCTTTCCAATAAGATATAGAAAATTCTATATTATTCTCACAAACGCTTATAAAATCGATGCATTCATATTTTTCAAAAGCAATTTTTCTCATCATTTTTGCCATAATCAAATATTCTTCGTCAACTTGTTTTACTTTTGCTTTAAACATAACGGCATACATTATTCTCTCCAAATCTTCAAATAATAATTTGCTCTTGGTTGAAATTCAAAATCTATTTCGATAATTTCACATTTAAAATCTTCTAAAATTTTATATACAAAAGGTGAAAAGTTTTGATCTTTATTTACTCTGCTATTTTTAAAATCAACAAGTGGAAAAATTCTCACTTCTTTTGCAACTCTAAGCATCTCTAAAATCGAATTTTTATGAAATTCGTAATCCAGTCTATCATCATATACAAATAATAAATGTGATGATAAAAGTATATCAAAACTATCATCTTCAAAGGGCAGTTTCGGAAGCTTGGCAAAGATGTAATCTTGGCTATTATAATTGTCTATAAACTCTTTTAATGCACTTCCTCTATGGTATCTATGATTTTCTTTTGTTTTATAAAAATCCATCTTATACGCATCCATCCATGATGTATCTTCGTAGATTTTATCTATGCTTTTGACCCCTTGTTGTTCAATACTATTTTTATCAAACTCATAGATGATATCTACACCTTTTGCTTTGATAGCATTTTTGTTTAGTGTTGCTACAAATGAACTAGCACCACTTGGACAGTCTAAAACTTTTTTGCCTTTTAAACCATCCATACTTAAATCAAAAAAAGCACTATACTCTTCAAATGTTCTACCCGTGATTACTATATTTTCTAAATTTAATTGCATTTTTCTCTTTGTTCTCTCATCTCTTTGATGGTAAGTTTATCTATCTCATTGCCTCTAAGTTCAAGATGTTCGAGTATCATATCAAATCGTTCTTGTGGTAAATGTTGTCCCAATTTGACTTTGCCCTTGATGTCTAGTGAGACTATTTTATATACTTGTGTGATATTTATCGTTTTTTGATAAACTTCATCGCCCATGGGTTTGTATTTGCCCTCTTTTTGAAGTTTTTTCATGAGCAACTCCAAAGCCAAAACTTTTTCATCATAATCACTTACTATCTCTATCTTTCCTTGGATGCTTACTGATCTAAAAAAATGTGTCGCAGGACATGCAAGACCCTCAAGTGAACTAAAATATGATTGTATCAATGAGTATGGCTCTACAACACTAAACGAGCATAATGGATTTTTACTCATCATCTCTGCTTTTCGACCATTTTGTGAACCATGAAAATATATATTCTCTTCTATGTTGACGAAATTTACAGGCACACTATATGGGATATTGTCTTCACATAAAGCCAAAGTGCCGTACTTGGCATTTACCAATATATCATTGATGATGTTTTTGTCTTTTATCTCAAATTGTGGTTTCATATTTTAGCTCCCGTTTTTAGCTCTTGCCATAAAATTACTTTCATTTCTGCGCCGAAAAAAGTATATATTTATTTGTTATTTCTAAAAAATACTAGATATTCTATCAAAAGAATACTCACACTATCCCTATCACTTTATCTTTGCTTATAGCAGGCATGCTAAACTTATTTGCAATTTTTTAAACCATATTTTTTCATTGATAAAGTATATCTTCTTATTTTTTAAAATCTCCATACAATCTCCATAAACAAACTTTATACTTCTCTTGCATTTAAATCAAAAGGAGAAAAAGATGAAAAAGTTTACAAAAGTGTTACTAGGTCTTATGGCTTGTGGTGTATTATTAAGTGGATTAGATGTATATCTTAATGATACTACAAAAGTACCAAATCTAAAGATGAAAGATACAGGATTATCTTTTGAGGAGATAGAGGGGTATCAAAACTATCAAATAGTTGCTTCACATTTTAGAAAAGATAAAAATGAAATCAGATATATCTTAGCAAATCCAATTGCTTACAATGCATTAAGAGCAGATAAATCAGTTATGCCAGAGGGAAGTAAAATAGTAAAAATCGGATGGAGTGTCAATGATATGGAATCATTTCCAGCGGCACTTGAAGCAAATAAAATAGAAAGAGTTGAATATATGATTAAAGACAAAACAAAACACGCTGAATCTGATGGTTGGGGTTATGCTAGATTTGTTAAAAAAGATGGTCAATATAAAGCTTGGAGTGGTGATCCTAAAAGTTGTGTAGCTTGTCATGCGGCAGTACAATCAAACAATGCGGTATTTACAAAATTTCAAAGAATGTTTTAATTATTTGAGATACAATAAACTTTATGAAAAAAAATATACTGATAGTTGAAGATGAAGAATCTATTGTCAAGATTATCAATAATCGTCTTGAAAGCAACTTCTATGATGTAGATGTTGCTTTTGATGGGAAAGATGCTTTATCTAAAATATCACAAAAAAACTATGACTTAATAACTTTAGATATTATGCTCCCTTATATTGATGGTTTTGAAATATGTAAAAATATAAGAAAAAAATCAAAACAAACACTTGTTGTGATGATTAGTGCTATGGGAACAGAAGAGTTTAAAACAAAAGGGTATGAGTATGGTTGTGATGATTATATCTCAAAACCTTTTTCTGCAAAAGAGTTAGCTATCAAGATAAAATCACTCCTTAAAAGAAGAACTGAACTTAGCAATCTCACATCAAAAAATATATCAAATTTTATACTCATTAAAGATATGAAAACAATCAAAGTCAACGAACAAGAACTTTTATTAACTCCTAGTGAATACCTTATCCTTTCAACTATTATTCTCAACTCAAATCGTATTTTTAGTAGAGCAGAATTTACACAACTTATTTATGATAATTATTTAGGAGAGATTGATGATAGAGGGATAGATAGTCATATCTATCATATACGAAAAAAAATCAAACAATATGAACCAAAAGAACTTATTAAAACAGTTCGAGGGATGGGGTACACTATACATGAAAATTAAATCATTTATCTTATTAATATATACAATTGCTGGGCTTATCATATCAGCTTTGACTGCCTTTATGACTTTTATGATTATAGGAACACCTATAGGCTCCAAGATGTTTTTACAAATTATATTGGCTATTGTATTTGTATTGCCTATTATTATGGCTATGAGCTACTTTTTTGGAAAATATTTATCAAAAAAATTTCATTTTATAGAGCAAAGATTAGAAAATATAAAAAATGAGGATTTTCAAGAAAATAAAAATAAAAACTTAATCATAGAGATAAATGATATAAACCAAAATATGAACTTCGTATCAAATAGATTGGATAATTTAATATCTGATTTAAAACAAAAAAATCAAAACTTATCTGACTTATTAATATCAATGGCACACGATGTAAAAACTCCCATTACTATACTCAATGGATATATAGAAGAGATAGAAGATGGTTTGGTAAAAAAGGAAAATTTACCAAATATTTTACACAATATGAAACAAGAGGTAAACTTTTTAAATGAGCTAACTGTTGATATGCTTGAATTTATCTCCTCTATGCACAATCATAAAATTAAAGAAACAATCACACTACAACCTTTTATTGAAAATGAAATATTTTCGCTTCTTGAAAATAAAAAAGAGTTGCAATATATCAATGCTATCGATAAAGAATCTAGTATCATTTTTAATAAAATGGATTTAAAAAAAATCTTTTTAAATATTCTTACAAATGCCTCAAAATATACCCATAATGGTTATATAAAAGTAGAAATCTCAAGTGATACAATTATCCTTGAAAATAATGGAGAAGAGATAAAAAAAGAGTTTCAAGAGAAAATATTTGAACCCTTCTTCACAATATCAAAAAGCAAAAATAGAAAAACTACAGGCTTTGGACTAGGATTATCTATTGTAAAGAACTTAGCAAAAAACAATGGCTATAACTGTTATTTAAAATCAAGTACAAAAGAAAAAACTATCTTTTGTCTTGAAAGGCTGCAATGCTCATAGATTTATAACACCCTCTCCAACAAATATTTATACAAAGGCAAAACATAGGTTTTTTTTCCTTCAATCTTTACAACACTCTCTTCATCTTTTGTAATTAAATAGCCATTTTCAAGATGAAAATACTCCATCGCTTCAAGGAGTCCATCTATCTCTCTTTTTCTTGTTTTTTCATTCTCTATAGTATAGCTTACATTGACAAGATATTCTTTTCCCTCTATCCTTGCATAAAAATCAACTTCATGACTTTGTTTAAAATAGTACAAATCTTTGGTTTGTCGTCGCAAGTGTAGATAAACTATATTTTCATACAGCTTACTCATATCTTTGTCAATGGCATAGTCATATATCTTTTTAAATCCGTTATCAATAGCATAGATTTTTTTGGGATTTCGTTGCTCTTCTTTGATGGAGTTTCGATAAATAGGAAGTGTAAAAATAGCATAAGCATCTTCAAGGTGAGAAAGGTAGTTAAAAATGGTGTCTTTACTTATCTTAAACCCTTGGGATTTAAAGTCGTTATAAAGCTTGGTAAAACTTACCAATATGGCAATATTGGTAAAACAATATTTGTTTAAACTCTTAAGCACACTTCTATTGGTAATATTGTATCTATCGACAATATCTTTGTAAACAATGAGTTCAAGATAGTCACTCAAAATTTTCCTAGAGATAGCTTTATCTTCATTGATTGTCTCGGCAAAACCGCCATCAAAGATATAGTTGAGCAGTTCATTTTTGATAAAACTCAAAGATTTTGAGGAATTAAGATTGATAGCTATCTCTTTGTAACGCAAATATTCTTCAAATGAAAATGGAAAAATCTCATAAGTGATGGTTCTACCTCTTAAGCTTGTAGCTATTTCAGTAGAGAGAAGTTTGGCTGATGAGCCTGTGATGTAAAGTTGTATATTTTCATTGTCATAGACCCTTCTTACATACAGCTCCCAGTTTTTTACCACTTGAACTTCATCTAAAAAAAGATAAATTTTTTCATCTCTTTTGTGAGGATACAGTTCAAAATAACCCTCAAGGATTAAGTCAAGTGAGGCAAGTTCTAAAGGGTAAAGCCTATCATCTTCAAAGTTGAGATAAAGAATATTTTCTCTAGGAATTATCTCTCTTAGTTTATTGATAAGATCAAAGAGAATCGAACTTTTCCCACTTCGTCGCACCCCAACCAAAGAGATAATCTTTTTTGATTCTATTGGTATATTGTAATCTCTTGGAAAGATGTTTTTTATCTCTTTTTCTATGAAGTCTGTGATAAGTCTTTTAAATATCTCTTTCATATTTATCCTTTTTAATAAGGATGATTATATATCATTTTGTCCCTCTTGTCAAGTATAAATATTTTATTTTGAATACATATCACACCATCCCTCGCATCTCGTCTTCACATAAAGCCAAAGTGCCGTACCCAGCATTTACCAATATATCATTAATGATGTTTTTATCTTTTATCTCAAATTGTGGTTTCATTTCCAAACCTGTGATCTTGGCATTTTAGATATCATCTCTTTTGCTTGAGCAAACATTTTTGCTTTAGCCTTTATATCTACGGCTTGATCTTCTAATGCAGAAGTTTGCATCACTCGCCTTACAATCTCCTGTGCCTTTTTCTCAATCTGGGCATTATAAAGATTTTTTGGAGAAGTTGTTGTTTTGATGCCTATTTGACATCCGATGGCATCAGCTATCTTCTCTAATCTCTCCAATGATATATCTTGTCCACTAAAAGCTCTTTTGACTGTTGCTATTCCCACACCTGAATGAGATGCTATCACTTCATACGAGATACCAAGTGCTACTTTTTGTTTTTTTAATTCTTTTAGTATAGTTGTTTTCATTTATACACTCCAAAAGTATCATATTTGATACCAATAATTAAAGTATAGTATCATATTTGATATTATTTGTCAAGATGTTGTATTAGTCCACAACATTTGGCACTGAGGATTAGTTTCAATTAGATATTGTACAGGAGTTTTCATTTGAAGTGAATGA
>JAFGVX010000056.1 GCA_016937775.1 Campylobacterales bacterium
CCACTCTCTGCTTTTGCAAAAGCCGTTATCTTCATGGAGATGATGATGCCTCTAGCTATCACCAATATCAATCTAGCCTCTTTGTATGATTGTAGACCAAAAGATATAACAGCTTTGATACTTTTAAGTACGCTTCTCTTCTTGCCTCTGCTTTTTGTGCTCAATACCATCATAAATATGCTCTATTTATGATAAAATTCAACATTATTTCAAGGAGCAAAGATGGCAAAGAAAACTCTCATTATAGGTGCCGGTGGCGTAGGGAATGTCGTAGCATTTAAGTGTGCTATGAATAGTGATACTTTTGGAAAGATTACACTTGCAAGCAGAACAAAAAGCAAATGTGATGCAATTGCAAAAAATATCGAAGAGAAGATTGGCGTCTCTATCAAAACGGCAAAGGTCAATGCCGATAAAACCAAAAAAATAATCAAACTTATAGAGGAGACAAAAGCCGATATCGTCATCAATGTTGCACTTCCTTATCAAGACTTGACCATAATGGATGCGTGTATTGTGACAAAAACACTCTATCTTGATACTGCAAATTATGAACATCCCGATACCGCCAAATTTGAGTACAAAGAGCAGTGGGCAAGAGATGAAGCATTTAAAGATGCTGGCATTATGGGACTTCTTGGAAGCGGTTTTGATCCCGGTGCGACCAATGTCTTTTGCGCATATGCACAAAAACACTATTTTGATGAGATTCATACTATCGATATACTCGATTGTAATGCCGGCGATCACGGCTACCCTTTTGCAACCAACTTCAACCCTGAGATCAACTTGCGAGAGGTAAGTGCCAAAGGAAGATATTGGGAAGAGGGTAAATGGATAGAGACAGAACCTATGGAGATCATGCAGGTTTGGGACTATCCTGAAGTGGGTGAAAAAGACAGCTACCTACTCTACCATGAAGAGATGGAAAGTTTAGTCAAGCACATCAAGGGGCTTAAGAGAATACGCTTTTTTATGACTTTTGGGCAGAGTTACCTCACGCATATGAAATGCTTAGAAAATGTTGGGATGCTCGGCATCAAAGAGGTTGAACATAAGGGTATGAAAATAGTTCCTATAGAATTTTTAGCAACACTGCTTCCTGATCCTGCAAGCTTGGGACCTCGCACAAAAGGGAAAACAAATATAGGTATCGTCGCAGAAGGCATCAAAGATGGAGAAAAACGCAAGATATACATCTACCAAGTCAAAGATCACGAAGAGTGTTACGCAGAAGTTATGAGTCAAGGAGTGAGCTATACAACAGGGGTTCCTGCGATGATTGGGGCAAAACTTATGTTAGAGGGTATCTGGAGCGGTAAAGGGGTCTTCAATATGGAACAATTTGATCCCGATCCATTTATGGAGCTTATGAATACGCAGGGGCTACCGTGGCAAGTCAAAGAGCTTGAAATTTAAAACCGAACGGAAACATAAAAACTCAAATCAAAAAAACCATCCTTGCTGAGGAAATTATTTTTTCTATAGATTGCATAGGATGGTTTCGTTGTCGTCTCATAGCCACTTTTCGGAAGCCACTCATGATAGACCCAATGGATAAACTTTAAAAGATCACCCTGTGTGCCTTCTATGTCAAACTTTGCGTAGACACCCTCTGATATCGTAAATTGCGGCATCCTTGATTTAAGCATCCTGGACTCATCCTCAAGCGATACACATGCAATATAGTAACACTCTTGCAGAGGTGTGATGGCAGGATTGTCATGAAAAAGTGCTATTTGGGTGTAGTTTGTTATGGAGTTGCTCAATATCCAAGTGTTTATCTTTTGCCATGTCTGTTTGAGATTGTCACTACTAAAGCCTTTATGTCGTAAATAGTAGCTTTTAATAGGAGACATTTTAAGTATCTCGTGTTCTAATTTACTAAAATCAGCCCTTGAACTCATCGCTTTTTTTGATTGGCTTAGTATCTTTTTAGAATACTCTTTATATCCGCCACCCCTCCACTCTTTGGGGCTCAATCCAAAACGCCCTTTAAATGCTTTTATAAAAGAGGAATGCGAACTATAGCCACATTGATGTGCTATCTCGGATATCGTCGAGAGCCTATTGGTTAATAAAAGATTGGAAGCCTTTTGAAGTCGAATTGATTTGATACTCTCATAGATGTTTGCCCCAAATATCTCTTTAAAAATTCGCTGCATGTAAAATCGACTTACATCAAAGCGTTCACTCAGCTCTCGAATATCGATATCGGTATCTATATGCGTATAAATATAAAACATAATATCATTCGCAATCTTTATCTTTTTATCAAGCGTACTTCTCTTCATAAGGAATTATAGCATTATATGCATATATTTTTAACAAAAATAGACAAATATAAAAACAAAAAATAACTAAGTTAATAGCAATAAAAAAGAAGAATAGAATTTTTAATTCCTCTATAATCATAAAAATTCCAATAAAAGGGAGAATAGATGAGAAATATTCAAAAAATACTCATAGCAAATAGAGGTGAGATTGCGCTACGAATCATACGCGCTTGCAAGGAGCTTGAGATAAAAAGTGTTGCTATATTTTCCGAAGTTGATATCGAGGGAATATGGGTCAAAAAAGCCGATGAGTGCTATCCGATCTTAGGCAATGCTATGGAGGCTTATCTCAACTATGAAAAGATCATTTCACTGGCACTTAAAGCTAAATGTGACGCTATCCATCCCGGATACGGCTTTTTGTCTGAAAGTGCCGAATTTGCCAAGGCTTGTGAAGAGAACGGTATCATATTTATAGGACCTAAAGCTGAACATATCGCTCTCTTTGGCGATAAGATGGCTTCAAAAGTTGCCATAAAAAAAGTCGGTGTTCCCGTACTAGAGGGAACTGATACACCAATCACGGATATCAAAGAGGGAGCAAGCATAGCCAAAGGAATAGGCTTTCCTATCATCATCAAAGCAGCTTTCGGAGGCGGCGGTAGAGGTATGCGTATCGTTAGAGAAGAGAAGGAGTTTAAGGAACTTTTTGAATCTGCGACCGAAGAATCCAAGAAGTATTTCGGCAAGGGTGATGTCTTTATAGAGAAATATGTTGAAAACCCTCGACATATCGAAGTGCAAGTCATTGCCGACAAATATGGCAACATAGTCCACTTGGGTGAGAGGGACTGTTCCATTCAAAGACGACACCAAAAGGTCATTGAGATAGCTCCTTCGCCTAGACTCAACCACGATGTACGCAAAGAACTTTTACGAATATCCACAAAAGCGATGTTCAAACTCGGCTATGAGAGCGTTGGTACTATCGAATTTCTCGTTGATGAGTGTGACAACATCTACTTTATCGAGATGAACACAAGAGTTCAAGTAGAACACCCTGTGACCGAGCTCATCTCGGGTATTGATATCATTCAGAGGATGATAGAGATAGCAGGTGGCGACAAATTAAAATTTCTACAAGAGGAGCTTCAGTTTAAAGGGTATGCCATAGAATTTCGTATCAACTCTGAAGATCCAAAGAAAAACTTCTTTTCCTCAGCCGGCAAGATCACACATTACAGTGCCCCGGGAGGTCCGGGAGTACGACTCGATACCCTGATTTACGGCGGATATACCATCGTGCCCAATTATGACTCTATGATAGGAAAGCTTATCATCTGGTCGCTTGATTGGCAAGGAGCGGTCAAAAAGGCAAAACGAGCTTTAGATGAGTTCTTTATAGAGGGCATCCCTACAAATATACCGCTTCATAGAGAGATCGTAAGAGATCAAGATTTTATCGACGGAAAATTTACGACAAACTATCTAGACCAAAAATTAAAAAATTTTACACTTGAGGCATCGAAACATCTTGAGGAAGAGGAGGCGAGGCAAAAACAGATCACACAGCTTATCGAGCTTATCAAGAAAAATAATGTCAATGTGAGATAGCCATCATTTTCAATATAAATTCTCGATATTATAACTTGATAGATTTAACTTTTCATACCGATAAGCGTAAGCATCCTGCCGCTGCATCCACCCTCTTTGCGGTAAGAGAAAAATCGTTCATTCTCGCATGCAGTACAGATATCACTTTGATGAATATTCTCTTTCAAAACCCCTACTTCTTGAAGTTGAAGATTGTTGATAAGAGGGATGTCTAGATAGAGTTTATTAGCACGCTTCTCAAGAGCCCCTCTGTACTCCTTGAAGCGTTCTTTAAACTCAGTGCCGACCTCATAGCAGCATGGAGCGATACACGGTGCAAATTGTGCGATGATATCTTTTGGGTTTGAACTAAAATGCTCTGTCATTTTAAGAAGCGTTTTCTGCGCGATTTTTTTATGCGTCCCCGCCCAACCTGCATGAATCGCTGCAACAACCTCCTTTTTAGGATCAAAAAGCAATATTGGTAAACAATCAGCACTCAAGATACCAAGAAGTAACTCTTTTTTATCTGTAATGAGTGCATCGGTATCAGGGATTGCACTTTCAAGTTCTTCCCATCCTCTATTTTCATATGTATCGATAATCGCGATATGATTACTATGGGTTTGATTTGCTAAGACTATATTGACATCTTTGCTTACTCCAAAAGTATCTAAAAACTCTTTTCTATTTTGCACTATGATCTCTGATTTTTGTCCTGTATGAAGCGCTTGAGAAAAGAGAAGTGGCTTATCATGCATTTTCAAAGAAGCTGCATTGATGCAATTTGTAAACACATTTAAAGCGGGATATGAGATAAAATCTTTCAAAATCAAAAACCTTTTGCAACCTTTTTGTTATAATAGCAAAAAACTAAGGACATTGATGTTTAACTCAAGAGTTTGGAATCTTAGAAGATTTTCAAAATTTAACTATATTTTGATAATCCAAATTCTCCCTATCTTAGTCATCTCCTCATATCTCATCGGTGAAATAAATGAATATCTTTTTGAAAAACAGGTTATATACTACGGTATCGGTCTTTTTGTATTTACAGTAATCGTCATCATCCCTTGGAGGATTATAGCATGGTGGTTTATCCCTTTTTCATACCTTTTTAGCCTTATTTTAGTGGAATCCGTTCAATTTTTCGGAGTCGTCTCTGATGGAGCCAAACGATGGCTCGCGATACCCGGAACTCATTTCACCATGCAACCTTCCGAGCTTTTTAAAATCACGGTTATTCTTATGCTTGGATACCTCATCATGAAAAATCCTCCTGAAAAAGAGGGGTATGGACTTAAAATGTTCCTAAAACTCTCTGCTATCATTCTAGTGCCATTTATTATAGTACTTGTTCAACCTGACCTTGGAACGGCACTCTCAATACTGTTGCCCTCTTTTGGAGTCTTATTTGTCGTGGGCATACGCTGGAAAATCTGGGCAGTCATTACCATCATCGTCGCCTTAAGTGCACCGCTTATGTATAATTATGGTTTAAAACCGTATCAAAAACAGCGCATTGAAGATTTTATAAACAAACCGAGTTATCAAGTCCAACAAGCACTTATAGCCATCGGTTCAGGCGGACTAAAAGGTAAAGAGAAAGAAGAAGCTACACAAACGCAAATGAAATTTTTACCGGTTGCATCGACTGATTTTATCTTTGCCTATCTTGGAGAACGGCTCGGCTTTATCGGTATGGCAAGCGTGGTACTTCTATACATACTACTCATTCTGCATTTACTCTATATTTCAAAAACAGCCGCGCAAGATTGTATGCTCAGGGTAGTTTCGGCAGGTATTGCATGGATACTCTTTATACATATGGGAGTTAATATCTATATGATTATCGGTCTAGCCCCTGTTGTAGGACTTCCGTTGCCTATGTTTAGCCATGGCGGAACTTCATTTTTGATTTTTGTGGTTCTTTTTGGAATTTTGCAAAATCTACTTGCTTTTCAAAGCTACTTAGGATATAATTCTGACTCTAAAATATCTATGATTACGAAAAATAGAGTCTAATCATAATGCTTATTCAAAGGGTCCTTAGCTCAGTTGGTTAGAGCACTCGGCTCATAACCGAGTGGTCCGGAGTTCGAGTCTCCGAGGACCCACCAGCTTCACCATATTTCAATACATTATTTTTTATCTCTTCATGCATTGGCTACAACTTTTTTATCTATATACTTCTTTAAATTGAATAAATTTATTATAAAAATCTCCCCGTCACAGATTGCGTCACAGATTTAATTTTTTTGTACTATAATTAAGTATTTAAGTTATTAAAAGGTCTTAAAGTGGGGTTTATTGTAAGGGGAATTGGCTTTTTGATGTTATTGCAAACATTTCTGATTGCCCTCAATATTGACAATAAAATAACCAATATACCACTACTGCCACATTCTCAAATATATCTCGATTATAACAGATCGGATACCTTTGCAAAAATACAAGATAAAGAGTTTCAACCGAATAGCAAAGAGATGCTTAGTTACGGCTACTCACCCGATTTTGATGTATGGATATGGTTTAATCTTACCAATACGACTCCACAAACCGTCTCTAAGATCATCGAATACGGAAATCCTCTTACATCTCACATACTACTGTATGGGACAAATCCTGATGCGCTCTTAGCACAAGATGGGCTACTCAACACAAGCAAAGATCGAAAATCCATTCACCCTTCTTTTAAGATTACTTTAGAGCCACATCAAACAAAAGCATTTTATATAAAAGCAACCTCGGATGTTACAACCTTGATAGTGAAACTTAACTTATGGGATGAGGATGCTTTTTATAAAAAGGAGATGCATTACCAATTTATCTTGGCACTTTTTTTCGGCGCGATGGGCATCATCATCATTTATAATCTCATCATTTACCTTAACACAAGAGATAAAAGCTATCTTTACTATGTGCTTGCATTTATCGGTATTACCACACATCATCTCCTCTATAGAGGTGTGGCAAATCTATACATATTGTCTCACGAAGGCACTCTTGCAACGATAAAGTACTCATCTTTCATCGTTGCTATACCAACACTCTTTTTGGCACTTTTTACGATAAGTATTCTCAATACGAAACAATATCCTAAACTCAATCGTTTTTTAAACTATAGTGTGAATGCCTTTATTCTCTTAACAATTATCTTTTTCTTGCTTAATCTCAATCAACTTCGTAGCATCGCACCGGTTGTACTTCTTTTTATCCTCTTTGGAACAACGATCTATGCTTTGCTGCAAAACAACAGACAAGCTAAATTTATCATGATCGGATGGATACTCTTCTTTACCTCTGCGCTTCTTATGTTTCTTTCAAGCTGGGGGGTCTATGATATTTTTATCTCATATCCGTACTATACGGAACTCTCCATAACCAGTGAAGCCATCATTTTTTCCGTTTCACTAGCCGATAAGATTAAGCAACTCAGCGAGGAAAAACTCACGGCACAAAACAACCTTATATCGTACCAAAAAGAGGAATCAAAAAGGCTCTCACACATCATAGAAGAGAAAACAAGTGATCTTAAAAGATCATTGGATGAGAAAAAACTGCTTCTCAAGGAACTAAACCACAGAGTAAAAAACTCTATGCAAACCATCGTCTCATTTTTACGACTTCAAAAAGATGAGACACAAGATACCAATGCACAAATGATACTGCAAAATTTGGAAAATAAAGTTTTTGCCATCAGTGATCTCTATGCGTTGCTGCATACAAAAGAGAACATCTCAACCGTGAATGCATATGAGTATTTTTCATCCATTATTAAAAATGTCCAAGCAAGTTTCCAAAAACCAAATATCACCATATGCCTTAATACAAAAATCAATCTCCCATCAGATGATGCAGTCTATTGCGGCTTTATACTCAATGAAGCCATCACAAATAGCTTTCAACACGCTTTTAATAATACCGATACGGGAAAAATATCCGTGATACTCGAAGAGAAAAAAGACTCTTATCATTTTACGATTCAAGATAACGGCAAAGGTTTTTTGCAAAATAAAAAAAGTGACACCTTAGGGATGATCATTATCGACTCATTAACAAGAGATCAACTAGAAGGAGAGATAAATATAAGCTCTTCAGAAGGAACTCAAATCAATATTATATGGAAACATCATGAGCAAAGGTAAAATTCTCATTGTAGAAGATTGGGCAATTACTGCATTGGAAATAGAAAGAAGCCTTGCAAAAATGGGCTATGAAGTCACGGAGATAACCAATAGTTATGAAAGTGCGCTTAAAAGCATCGAAAAAGAAAAACCCGACGCGATACTACTTGACATAGGATTAAAAGGCAAAAAAGACGGTATAGAACTTGCACAAAAGATAGACGCTTCCATTCCTATAGTATATCTGACTTCTAGCCAAGATGAAGAGACGATGATAAGAGCTGCCTACACAAACCCTTCAGCGTATCTTTCAAAACCTTTTAGACGCGAAGAGCTGAGATCAAATCTACTTATCGCGCTCAACAAGGCACACACGCAGAACAACCTTGAAGCCATAGGCTACGGGTATTCCTATGACTATACGACAAAAAATATATATCATGACACAAAGCCCATCTATTTGAGCGCCAATGAAAAATTGCTATTGCAGATATTTGTAGAGTCAAAAAACAAGATTATTCCCGCGGATATTATAAAAGAACGTATATGGGGAGTGGATGCCGTTATTGCTGAGAATTCTCTAAGAACTCTTCTTTATAGATTACGCAATAAATTAGAACATCTCCCCATAGAAACAATCCCCTCTTTTGGTTATAAACTTTACATAAAAGAAGAATAAGATAAAAATACCTTTTTAAAAAAAATTGATATTTTAGCAACCTCCCAAGATGTGATAATAAAAGGTTTATTTATATTTCCATAACGTTCAAATCGTTCTTCTATAGAAAATCCTCCAAATTTATCATACCATTTATAGTGCTCCTCGCTCATAACCGACACAGTATTTGTAATGTCGTTGCTTATCATAGTACAATATGTGCCTTGCGTGAGTAGTTTAAACTCTTGGCTCAAACCCTTGCTTTCATGGTCTATAACCAATCGAGATAATTCTGCCAATTTTTTGCCATCTTTTCGTAGATAATCCAAAGAGTAGTGCTTGTCTATAGGCAATTTATCTTTATGATGATCAAATATCAACCTGCAAGTACCGTTAATCCTACCGTTCTTTTTTGTATAGATAATAGCGGAATGTTCATCATAAACATCAAAATTCAATCCATCTATGATATCGGGAAACTCACGGTGGTATTGTAATTTAGCGTAAATTTTACTCCGTAATTTATATACCTCCAACAGTTCATCCAAAGTCGTCGTAAGAAAAATATTGTTTTTGCAGCTACCTAATGATAATTTCTTATTGAAAGAGAGTGCATTTTTTGTTATCGAAAATAATATATACTTTTGAGTTATTGTTGTTGTTATATTGTGCTTAAACAATAAAAAACTAAACTCATCTTGCGAGCAACTCCTCTTTATATATTCCATGTTCTGCCCCTTTTGAAAATATCTTGTGCCCTATTTGTTTATTGATAAACTAGGTACATACGGAAGTGTCGCATGCTCAATTCCGACTTTTCGGACTCGATGCAATGTGTGTTGAAAATTTTTATTCTTCCAGGAGACCGCATGAAGCACACGGAAGTTATCAGCTATCTTATTAACACCCTTAAAGAAGCAAATCTCATTACTTACAACAAAGATTTATTATCTTTTATAGGCATACCGATAAACAGCATCTATATAAAAAGATTAAGCGGATATATAAATCGCTGTGGAGAGATACGAGATAGATATTTTTTAAATGCCATTGAAAAAAGATTTGACCTTCAAAGAGATATATGGCAAATAGGGGAAAGTACCCAAAAACAACGCATAAAAGAAGCTATACAAAAAGAGTTGTTATTGCGACAACTTCCCGGGGAAGAGGCATTGGATATATCAAATATTATTCACTCCAGCACTCCTATCACACAAGAGCAAATTAATTATCTTGATACATTTTTTATACTCAATAGAGAAAAAGGAGAGAGGAAAATGATAAATCATTTTTTTCAAATTGGACTACTAGATAAAAAAGTTGAAAATCAAGAATTTCTCCTCAAATTGCTCAAACTTAGCTATAAAAAAGGATTGTATGACATCATTATCTCTTTTATTTTGCCAAATCTCTATAGGAAATATCGCCTCTTTACTAAAGTACAAAAAATTGAAGCAAACTCATTAGGAAGTTTAGGAAAATACGAGGAAGCAAAACAGATACTCCACATTTTAATAGATAAAGATTTTATTGAAAGCATCAACCTTCGAACCTCTGCGCTTTCTAACCACAAAAGAGAACTACTGCAAGAAAGACCTATCGATAGAGATAAACTTTATACACTTATAATGGGTTATCAAAAACTTCATTCCGCAAGAGGAATCTACAGCTATTATGCGGGTATCAATCTGCTTTATGTAGCCAAATTGGCTCAGATGCTTTTTCCGCTTGATAATCGTTTTACACAAATTGATTTAAAAACAATCTATGAACACTCAAAACATTCACTCAAAAAAGACAAAACTCACCATAAATACTATAAAACAATGAATAAATATGAATTTAAACTTCTTCTAGAGGCTGAAGGCGTTTGTGAAAAAATAGAAAGTTTTCTAGATAATGAACGTCCACACCATGCTCTCGTTGAACGCTCTTTGAGGCAAATGCAACTTTTTTATGATGCTCTGCCACACACACATAACGTTTTTATGAAATCTTTTGAAAAATCTATTGAAATTTTAAGAGAATATTGCAAAATTTTTTGATTTTGTGACGCGATCTGTGACGCGCGTCATTTATAATATTAGTATAGAGAACTTTAACAAATACAAATCATTTATAAATTGGGGGTATTTCTTCATAAAGATATATTGCCCTCCATAAAGGCATGAGCAATGACGATAAAAGAGAATCAACCTACGATAACTTTTGAGCCGGGAGATAAATTTATTTTAGATGCATATATGCGTCAAAAAAAGATAAAATTAACCCTCACTCTTACAAAATGGAAAGATAGAAACGAAGGCATATTGAATTTCAAAGCAAAAAGTAAAGAGTATGATCCTCGTCAACCATATCACAAAATAGATGGATATTTTATATTTAACAGCCAAAATATATTTGAGGTTTTTAAAAGTATTTTCTTGGAGATTACCGATGAAGTTTGCAGGGATGATAGTGTGATTTTCGGAAAAAAAATCCATGAATTTAACTTACAAGACGACGGTTCGTTGGCTCTTAATGGAAAAATTACATCCGGCGAGATAAAACTTGTAAAAATGTAATAACAGCCTAGATAAACTCTATATTATCTGATCTCATAAAAATCAAATGAAGTAGACATCTTCTTTCACATACAGCTAACTGCTTGTTTGATTTTGCTATAATACATATTCAATATTTTCATAAGTTGATAGATAAAATCTACGAAACGCAAGTGAAAAAAAATGTACCAAGATATTATATTACGAATTTGGGGAGACACTATGACTGAAATGCCGGATTTGACTACAACCTGGGTAGGGATAGCATCACTCATTATTTTTGTAGTCGGATATTATTTTATAGCCGCTGAGGATAAATACCACATTAACAAAGCAAAACCTGCACTCTTTGCAGGAACATCAATCTTTATGCTTATTGGACTCTACTACACAATAAACGAGCTTGATGTAGAGAAGCTACATCATGAAATTGAACTCCTCATATATGAGATCGCAGGGATCTTCTTTTTCTTATACGTAGCGATGACATATATAGAAGCAATGATTGATAGAAATGTCTTTTCGAGTCTGCGATACAATCTCGTATCAAAAGGCTATAGCTATAAAAAACTCTTTTGGATCACAGGACTTTTGGCATTTTTCATTTCGCCGATTGCCGACAACTTAACAACGGCACTTATACTCTCAACAGTACTGATCACCATCGATGCAAAGAATAAGGATTTTCTTGTTCCTTCGGCTATAAACATTGTCGTAGCAGCAAATGCAGGCGGTGCGTGGAGCCCATTCGGTGACATTACAACGCTGATGGTTTGGGTCGATCAAAAAGCACCTTTTTCGGAGTTTTTATTCCTCTTTCCGGCAGCTATCGTAGGCTGGTTTGTGACAGCCTATCTACTAAGTAGATTTATCCCTGCCGACAATCCTCCCTTTATAAAGGGTGAGAAAAAGGTCAAGATATCTGAAGGTGGTAAGCAGATAATGGCACTCTTTGGCTTGACAATAACATCTGCCGTGCTCTCACACCAAGTATTGCATCTACCTGCAATGTGGGGTATGATGTTCGGTTTAGCAATACTCAAACTCTATATCTATAAGATGAATAGAGAAGTACATTATGATAGCGAAGGAATCGCTTATCCCAAAGTAAATGTATTCTCTTTTATAGCTAAGATTGAAAACGACACACTTCTCTTCTTCTTTGGTATCCTAGCGGCAGTGGGTGGACTTCACTTTTTAGGATTTTTGGAGTACTTTACGGCACTTTATGAAGAATTTGGCGCGACACCTGTTAATATCGGTGTTGGCTTCCTCTCTGCTATTGTTGATAACGTTCCCGTGATGTCTGCTGTTCTAAAATCAGAGCCCAATATGGGACTTGATCCGCAATCACAATGGATGCTTGTAACTTTAACCGCCGGAATCGGAGGCTCACTCATCTCTTTTGGATCGGCAGCAGGTGTCGGTGTTATGGGAAAATTGCACGGCATTTATACATTTGGCGCACATATAAAACTTGCATGGACGGTTCTTGTCGGCTATGTAATCTCTGTTGCTATCTGGTACTTTCAGTTTATAGTACTTGGTATCGGCGGGCATATGTTATAAGGTTTCGGTAATAGCAGATGAATATCTTTGAAGACTATTTTGATCTTCTCAAACAGCTTATCCGCTCTCCTTCCGTAGTCGGAGCGGAGTATCCCTATTTTTTTACACTCAAGCGAGAGCTTGAAGAGCTAGGCATCCAAACAACGCTCTACGAGGGGATGCTTGTTGCCCAAGGAAATGATCCAAATAGTGGTTATATATCAAGTCACGTTGACAGACATGGACTTATCTGCACGGGACCTAATGAGTTTCAATATGCTGCTTATATCAGTAAAAATAAAGGTGATCTCACGGGAAAATCCGTTTCAGAGCAGACCTACTATAGCCTCGTAGATCGATTTATAGATCAGAGCGTTCAAGCATACAATCAATGCTCCGGAAGCTATAAGGGAATCGGTCAAATAACCTCTTCTTATGTCTGCGATCGTAGAAAAAACCTCATCTTTGAAATAGAGGGTTTAGAAGATATTCAAGCAAATACACCTATAGCATTTGTTGATAGACTCAGCTCAGATGATGAGTATCTCTCGGGACAACTCGATAATGTCGTTACAAACGCAATGGTTATCTATTTTTATCGACTCGGCTATCAAGGCACTGCTTTTTTTACAGCAGAAGAAGAGGCAGGAAAAAGTTGGAGATATCTGCTTGAATGGTTTCAACGATTTGATATAAATACCCAAGAGCTTCTCATTGTTGATACAAGTCCATATACTGAAATTGAGATGCTTGAATCTAGAGATATTATTTTCAGGAAAAGAGATATCCATGCCTCTTTCAAATCACCTCTTTTAAAAAGAATGACAAATATCTGTAAAAAACATAAGATTGCCTATGAATACAAAGATGCCTATCTTAAAGAAAAGAATAAAGAAGCTGCACAAAAAGGTTTTGCGAAAAGCTCTTTGGGGTCAACAGAACTTGGAAGGATAATCCTTGCGACCAAAGGGATGATTCAAGGCACAACCTTGCAGATACCAACAATTAATTATCACACAACAAATGAAACGGCAAGAATAAAATCAATCACGCAAGCCATTAAGATACTAAGAAATCTCTATCTTTTTTAATCTTTGAGCGTTTTTTTGTGTTGTATCTTCTCTACCGGATCAAAACCATATTGATCAAGCTCATCAAATATAGGATCATAACCAAAATCAACTAACATATCATCAATAACTTCGGCTTTAAATCCTTTCTCTTTTATAAAAGATACTATTTGAGATATATGCTCTTCATTGACATAATTTGCCTCAAGCTCAAAAACAACATCATCAATCTTCATTTATTCCTCTTTATTTATTTTGAAAGTATTATAAAATATCATCACTTATTTTTATCCACAGCCTTTTGTTTTGGCTTTATTTTTTCTGCCTGCCATCTCGGCAACATTTTTTTCTATGACGCCGATAATCATTCCTGCAATATCTTGTAAACTTGTTTTCTCTATCCCCTCAAGTCCGGGAGATGAGTTTACTTCCATGATAAGCGGACCTCTTGATGAACGCAACATATCAACACCACATACATTCAGCCCCATAATTTTTGCAGCCATAATTGCCGCTTTTCTTTCTGTCGGCGTAATCTTGACAAGCTCAGCATTACCACCCCTGTGAAGATTTGATCGAAATTCGCCTTCAGGTCCTTGCCTTTTCATAGCAGCAACCACCTTACCGTCAATCACAAAGCAACGTATATCGGCCCCTTTTGACTCTTTGATAAACTCTTGCACCATAATATTCACATTGAGTCCCATAAATGCTTGCAAAACAGACTCCGCAGCCTTTTTAGTTTCAGCAAGAACTACTCCAATACCCTGAGTCCCTTCAAGTAATTTGATCACTAAAGGCGCGCCCCCTACTTGTTTTATAAGGTCATCTATATCATCAGGGTTTCTTGCAAATCCGGTTACCGGCATCCCAATACCCTTTCTTGCTAATAGCTGCATGCTTCTAAGTTTGTCTCTCGACCTCGAAATTGCAACAGACTCATTAAGAGGATAAACACCCATCATCTCAAATTGTCTCAAAACAGCAGTACCATAAAAAGTAATCGATGCACCAATCCTTGGAATGATGGCATCAAAATCATCGAGTCTTTCTCCTCTATAGTGCATACTTGGTTTTTCTGATGTGATATTCATATAACATTTGAGGTGATCAAGTACCTGAACTTCATGACCTCGACTCTGGGCTGCTTCTACCAATCTTACCGTAGAATATAACTTCTTATTTCTAGACATTATTGCTATTTTCATTTTTTTCCTTCTACTAGCTCTATCTTTTTGCAATCTTGAAAAGATAAACTCGGCGCAACTAGAAAATCATCTCCCATAGCTTCCCTTCCAAGAAGCATACGAAAACGCATATTATCTCTATTTGTCAATGTAACCTCTATATCTTTCGTACAACTTCCGATAATAATCTTTGTTTTAATCACATATCTTAAATCTCTCTCTCCGTTTGAGCTTGTGACGACTCTTTGATCTAACACCTTTGCCTCGCATACAATCTCAGTTTTAATGTCATCTTGAATAGGATGGATTCCAAAACGAATCATTTTAGTTTCATCTTCCATAAAAGGGTCAACAAAAAATGCATGTAAAGCAGATGTCTTCGCGCCCGTATCTATCTTGCATTTAATGTTTTCAATACCTAGTTCCGGAAGTGCAACAAACTCTCTCCAACCTAATAAATAAAAATCTTTCAAAAATTTCTCCATAAATAAAATAATAAAAATTATATCCTAAAATATAATGAATTAAGGCTACAAAATAATCACAATTTTTACGCTATAAACCTTGATATAGGCTATAATAACAAAAAATAACCTAAAGGATTATTTATGAAATATATATCTTCATTAATTATGACATTCTTTGCGCTTCTCGCTTTGAGTGGTTGCGCTTCACATGAAAATTTTGTAAAAAAGTATAACGGCTGGATCGGCAAAGATATCAATATATTTATCGACAAATATGGTTATCCCGATAGTTCATTTGAAGCACCTAACGGCAATACAGTCTATGTTTATGAGGAAGAAAAGATAGAAAGTTATCCGGAGATTGGTTTCGGATGGGGTCTTGGAAACTATGGAAATCGTGTCGGCTGGGGTATGGGAGGTTATCATACCGTTACACAAAAAACTTGCAAACTCTTCTTAGAGGTAAGTAGAAACAACAAAATCGTCAAATGGAACTCAAGAGGCAATAGCTGCATTGCAAGTGATCCAACAAGCTGATGCGGATCACTTCTTAAATATGATGATATCGTAGTTATTTTTAGCTACGATGGCTTTACTTTTCACAACATAGCCGTTTCTGTTGACTTCGCTGAGTGCTTGTTTGAGATCACCCATCTCATCTCTCATATTATCAATTTGCTCTTTAAGTTGCAATATAATATCTACACCTGCTAAATTGACCCCCATATCCCTTGTGAGTCTCAATATCAACTTCATCCTATCAATATCCCTTTGTGAATAAAGGCGCATCCGCCCTTGAGTTCGAGAAGGCTCTAATAAACCTTCTCGCTCATATTGCCTCAATGTTTGCGGATGAATATTGAGTATATTAGCCACAACAGATATTAGATAAACCGGCTCATCATAACTATGCATCACTTTCCCCTTTTTAAAGTTTTTCTTCAAGTGCTTTTCTGAGTGCACCATCTAATTTATCAATATCAGGCAAAACAATATTTGCTATCAGATACAAATCACCCTTTAAAGAGCTTTTTCTATCGACAACACCCTTGCCTTTTAGTCTAAATTTTTGTCCGTTTTTCGTATTTTGTGGCACTTTCAATGTTACATCACCTCCAGGCGTCAGCACCAATACTTTCCCGCCAAAAAGCGCTTCTTTAAGTGGAATGTCAAACTTCTTATAAAGATCATTTCCTTTACGCTCATACTCACTAGAGGGAGCTACCTGAATCTTAACAAGAAGATCGCCTACTTGATCTTTAAATCTTTTTCCCTTGCCTCGCACACGTAAAGTTTCCCCCTCTTTTATGCCTGCTGGTATCTTAATATCAAAACTCTGCGAATTGATATTAAGTGAATGTTTGCCACCTTGAACAGCAACCATAAATGGAATAGTAACTCTCGTTTGCAAATCAAGATTCATCTGCTGAGAAAAACCGCCAAATCCGCTTCCACCAAAACTGCCAAATCCACCACCGGCACCTCCGCCGAACATTGCACGAAGTAATTCATCAAGATCAATGTCCGCGCCCTGACCTCTTGCAAAATCATGAAAATTTTGACCACCAAACATCTGATCGCCGTATTGATCATATTGTTTTTTCTTTTGAGGATCACTCAAGACCTCATATGCGGCATTAATCTCTTTAAATTTCTCTTGCGCTGCTGGATCTTTATTGATATCGGGATGATATTTGCGCGCTAGTTTCCTATAGGCTTTTTTTATCTCATCTGCGCTTGCATTCTCACTCACATCTAATGTTTCATAAAGACTTTTTGACATCTTTTACCCCATATAATCAATATTGTTTTTATATAGATTATATCAAATAAGTTTAGTCTTTGTCAATCAACTTTTGTTTCTATTATTTTATTAATATTCAATAGTCTCATAATCTTCTTTGATGAGTTCGCTCATGCCTCCATTGAGGCTAATAACCTTATAGCCGTACTTTTGCGACAAAAGATTACCTGCAAACTTTGTTCGAGAACCCGTTCTACATACAAGTGCAAACTCTTCATCTTTAGTAACAATCGACTCAAGGCTCCTTATAAAAGATTGCTCATCAAATCTTCCTTGCTCATTAAAAAAAGTCAGCGTGTAAGCTCCTTCTATAATCCCGGTTTCTTGCCATTCGCTCTGTGTTCTGATATTTATGATCTTGATATCTCTATTCAAAAAATCTTCACTTATCATAATCTCTTTAAAATCGGCAACTAAGGATGAGAGTAAAATTGCAATGATAGATAATATTTTTTTCAAATGAAGTCCTTATTTTTTGGCTTATTGTACTTTTTTTATATTAAAGAATTGTGGAATAAAACTAATATCATTATACATCTTGATAAAAAAAGAGTATAGCAACGGTGAGGTTATTTATTATTTCAAAAAAGGTTATCTCTTTTACATAGAAGGCACAAAAGCAAAATATGGATACAAGGTAAAAAATAACTACAAAAGAGCTGAATCAAAAGAGTATTTATGGAAGGATGTAGAGCATCTCAAATATGAGATGCTCTAATCACTCATTTTAATACGACGAATAGACCTGCTTAAGCTGTTTAGCTTTGGTGATAGCAACCGGTGTGATGACCAAACGATCTGTCGGGATAGCTCCACCCCCAACCTTTTCTATAAATACTTTATATTTTCCCCATTTAAGATCTCCAAATCTCTGGAGTTTACCTAGCGTTAAGCCGGAGGCGTCTTTAAATGATTTATAAACTAGCTCGGAACAGTAAAGATGTTCGTCATCCAGGAGATAATGTACATCATAAGGTCTTCCAAGGTATGACGCACTTTTTTCTATAAATAGTGGCAAATACTTCTCATATTGTTTCTTTACCCTAAAGACAGAGATGCTATCATCACGACCACGATCGACAAACTCTTGAAGTGGCGTATCACATACGCCCTCACGAAGAGCCTCCCTTACAAACCACCGGTTATCTTTTTGTACTAAGATACCTACATGAGAATATTTAGATTCTGTAGCTCCTTCTATGGCATCAACAAGATCACTATGTGGTGAAGACTGAAAGATGATATCTCCCAATCTTGGCATATATCCCCGATTGCTAAGCAGATAATATACTCCACTTACCGCTAAAAAAATAGATATTGACAATAATACATTTTTCCCCATTTTAAGCCCCCCGACTTAATCCATCAACAATCTATAAAAGTTAATTATAATTTTTAAAATTAAGTATACTCAAAAAGACTAAAATTATCATTAAAATAACTTAAAGATATAATAATGTTCTAGCTACTTATACTTATTGTGTCAATGTGTTACGCGCATACTAAGATCGATTGTATGCTTTTCAATTTTACAAAGTTAAAGATTACAGTATAAATTTTAATCTATTATTGAGCTGTATAATAAAATATGATGCGCACACAGATATAATAATCACAATAAGTGTCAAAGATGTCTCTTGAAAATGAGTAAATCTGTGAAAGAAACTCAATACAAATAGATGGATAAAATATATAGCAGATGCATATAGGGCTATCTTTTTGCTTTTTGCAGTAATTTTTATCTGTATAAAAAGAATAAATATAGCCGGAGCGGCGATTATCAAAGAAGCAAAATTATCGAACCCACCATCTCTGCCTTCTTGATAATAGTTGATATACGATTCGCACAACAACATCGCCAATCCAAATAAACTCAATGTAAGACTTACCTTAAGCGAAATGCGTTTATGAAGGGATGTTTTATTGATCAAATACCCTAAAGCAAAAAACGGATATGCAAAAAAAAGAAAATTTCTATGAAACCAATGCTCATTAAAAAGTATATCCCGATTTGATCCTGCATAGAGATGATAATTTCCGGCATATTGGATATAGACCCCTATAACAAAAACTATAAATACTAATACTATCATTGCTACTTGAGGCATCTTTCTTGTTGTAAGTAGCACAATCGCTGCGCCTATAATTCCCGGCAAATACCATAAATGGTGATGTCCAAAAAAAACAATCTGAAACAATTTGAGAAAACTCTCAAGTGACATTTCGGGGATAAAAAACCAAAAATATATAAAAAAAATCATCCATGCCACATATAAAATCGAGATTCTTTTGAGCCAATTAATTTGAGTGCCTTCATTTACAACACGAAAAAAATAAAAACCGTTTATCAAAATAAATATTGGTACCGCGATACGAAATAGTCCACTTACGGTTAAATATTCGCCCAAGGGGCTTATATCTGCTAAAAAATCCGCATGAATGCCGACTACCATACACGCCATAAAAAATTTTAGTATATCTAGTGCTAAATTTCTATTTATGATAATCGGCTCCTAAAAAATTTCTCGAGAAAACACAGCATTTTACGGCTTTTGTCTCCAGAGGTCAGTCAATAAATGTATCTGATTTCTAATGTCATATTGTTTCGCTCGCTCAAGCCCCTTTTGTCGCATCTCTTGTGGCACCGGTTTTGTGATAATATCCTTAAGCTCCTCAATATCTGAGTAAATAATACCGGCATCACCTATATAATCTTTCATATCAGCTCTAATATTTGGTAAGCAAACACCTGTGCCTGATGCCATAGCCTCAAGTGCACATAACGGCCAACCGACTTGCGCGTTTTTTTTATGCGCGGTATAGACAAGCCAAGCGGATTTTTTATAAATTGCCGGCATCTCATCGAGCTCTACAGAATCTTCTATAGATATCGGCATTCCTAACTTCTTATTAAGTTTCTCATACTCTTTTTTATTATAACCTATTGCATATAATTTAAATTTTAAGTCGGGTAGTTTTTTAGCTAAATTCATAAAGTTTTCAAATCCCTTTTTTTTGATTGCGGCACCCATATTTAAAATATCTTCCCCATTGTCCGTTTCATCATGGAATTTTTCAAAATCAACGACAGGAAAAGACTCGATTACTTTCTCTGCCTTAATACCTGAATCAACAAGAATTTTTTTGGCAAAAGGAAATGCCAAAACGCCTCTACATAAAGGATCATTAATAATTTTTTTAAAATTGACATTTTTTTTCAATCGTCTTATTTTTTGTTTTAATGAACTTTTTTTCCATAAAATATCAAAAGAATGTGATCGGATTGTAAAACCAACATCCAAAGCTTTTGCAACTCTATAAACCAATGGTAATTGATAAAAAATCCAATGTGTATGGATAATGTCAGGTTGATACTCTTTTGCATACTCAATAATCTCCTTTTCATCAGATATAATCTGATACGGCAAGTGATTTTTTGCCGGGCAATCCGGCTTACGCAAAGCAATGATTTTTACTTCAAAACCTTTTTCAATAAGAGTATTCATCTCTACATGAATGTATGATTCTGAAAGCTGATAGTAAGTGCCTATAATATAAAGTACTTTTTGCATTCCCCCCCTCTTTTTTTAGTTGAATTTCCTATATTTCTTCTCTATATCCTTAGCTACAAACCGCCTATATATCCTAGGTAATACATAGCTAAATCTACGTGAATTTCTTGACAAGATAGGTATATCATTTTTACAAAATAAGAAAAATACCTTCAAAAGCATAGATAATGAATTGTAAAAAGAGAGTGATAGCAAATGCAATCCTTCAATGTCTAACAATTCAAGCTCTTCTTTGGATAGCCTCTCTTTTAAAAATGCATACCAAAGAATAAACACTTTAGCTCTACTTTCAATAACCTCTTTGGTATAATTTACAGTTAAACTCCCTACACTTCTCGTTATGATATAGATGATATCTTCAGAGACATCAAAATATTTCATATGGTGACCTATTTTTGTTGAAAACATAACATCCGTTGAAGCAATAACCTCATCAAACTTGATATCGTGAGTCTTGAGAAATGCAGATTGAACTATTTTGAGCCAAGGTGAATGCATTTTATATCTTATATACAATTCATTTTTCAGGCTTTTATCTCTCAAATAATTGTTAATCATATTCTCATATATGATATGCCTATTGGCTCGCTCTTGAGTATTGATATGCACACTATCGGGCATAAAAAAAACAACCTCGTTTGTACTTTTAAAATACGGTTGAACCTTTTCATAAAAACCATCAATAAAATAATCATCTGCATCTGCAAAAAAGAGCCATTTTCCTTTTGCGTTCTCAATCCCTATATTTCTACAAGTGCTTGCACTTTTTATCGGTCTATCATTTAAAAAAAATCTAATACGATGATCTTCTTTTCTCTTTAGTATCTTTTCAATATACTCAATATGCTTTTTCTCGCTCTTATCATCGACGATAATAACTTCAATATTTTTATTTTTAGGAATTGTGTTGAGTAAAGTTTCTAACATTTTTGAAGAGTTAAAATGGGGAATGATTATGCTCAACTCATACATATCATACAGCTCCTTAAAAACATATACAAAAGATTTTTATGAAAATAAATTATACCATTATAATATCTACTTAATATATACTATATTAAAAGTAATGATGATTACTACGCAAACAGATAGTATAATATTCGAGAGCATTAAAGAGTGACGCAAGTGATTGGGATTGATATTTGGGTATTTTTTTATAGATAAATAAGATTCGATTTTAGTAACAACATAAATTATCAATATCACACTCACAAAGAGATAAAAAGAGAAGAAGATAATACCTGCAAGATTATCGTTAAAATACTCAAAAAGAGAGATTTTACGTAGTAACCAAAATGCACTAAAACCAAAAATATCTCCTAGAAGAAGTACCGGTATCACATAAAAAAGAAAAAATAACTTATAACCAAATGTACTCATTACCGCTTCTTTCAATCCAATATCATTATGACGATTACTTATATACCATCCTTGAAAAATAACCAAAATCATAAAAAATGTAACAAACAATATCGGGTTATCAATAACCATTTTCGGAGAATATAGTGCCAATGAGGGAATACCTATAAATGCATATCCGGGTGTTGCAAACATAAAAAAAGAAAATAAAATAGATATTTTAAAGAATCTATTTTGCATTATTTGCTCTTTTTCTCTCTTTGGGTACTTAATTTCTCCAATATAACATTTCTCAAAGGCTCAGTCCACTGCTCCTTCCATTCCGGTGCAATCGATTCGGCTTTATTAACATCATTCAAGGCATCTTTATATCTTCCAAGCGACACATATGCCTTGGCTCTATACCAATACGGTTGAGCATCATTTGGATACTCCTCTATGCGCTCGGTAGCAATCTTAATGACCGCATCCAAATCTCCTCTATTGAGAGTATTTTGAATAAGTTGTATACTCCAAACAGATTTGACCTGAGGAGTGTCTATCGATACTCTTTTAGAACTTTCCTTATTAGTATATTTTTCAAAATATTTCAATATTGTCGAAGAAGAGAATGAGGGCTGTAATACAAGCACTATAAGTATAATTATACAGATATAAAGTGCGAACTTGATTGCTTGCAACTCTTTAATCATTGTTTCATTTGATTCCATCTAACTCCTTTTTATCTCTTTTCTTATTCATATATGATCTCAATCTAATCTTATCAATAACACCTTAAAACAACTCTCTTGCATAATCATTTCCATAAAAATAGTTTTTCTATAAAATATTTGGCACTCTATTTATAATATTAGGTCTATAGGTTACGAAATATATATGATTGTTTCAATTGTAGAGGCAAGATTCATGATTGCATGCATTATGATTGTTGTGAATATAGAATTTGTTTTTAGCCTAGCTGTAGCCAAAACTATGCCCATGACAAAAACCGAGAATATGCCATAGAGATCATATTGCATATGTATTGCTGCCCAAACCATCGAAGTTACTATGATAGCGCCTATCGGTCTAAGAAAAGTTGCACTAAGCCCCGAGAGTAAAAACCCCCTAAAAAATAGCTCTTCAAAGATAGGGGCAGCTACTATGAGTGCTAAAAACAACAACCAATAGTGACTTGTGGAGTTATAGATAGCTGTCATAAATTCAACAACTATTGGCTTACCCAACGCATAAGTCAAAGTATCCATCGCTATAATCAATACGATAACTATAAATATCCAATATTTCACATCGGAGAAACTAATTTTATTGATTGCCAAATACTCTTTGAGATTTGAATACTTCTTAAGTTTTATCACTCCTAAAACAGCAAGACCACAAAGAATCGTTGTCGCAAAAGTTGCTAAAGATAGAGCCGTACCATTATATTCGATTTTTCTTATAAGCTCTTCTGTTATGCCACCCTGAACTACTTGAGAATACACAAGAAATACAACAACTTGAACTATCGTATAAAAAATAAAAATAAGAAAACCCCAAAACAAGGTTCCCCAAAAGCCCCATTTCCTATTTTGAGTCTCACTATTCATTGAACTATTTAACAAGCACATACCCTTCGGGGATAGCTATATCGCTAGAATCTTGTAGTTTCTGCTCACTCCATTTATATCCGTCGGAATCAGTGAAATTCATAGTATCTTTTGTGTATGAAGCTAGATAATATACATAATTATCATCCGCTTCAGGCTTTCCATCTGAATCCAAATCAACAAATATAAATCCATTTTCTATACGAAACTGTATATTTTTTTCAATCTCTTTCTTGAAAGTTTTTTCTTTGTGATTTAAAGTAATCGTTTCATAGTCATATGAATCTTGCCTCTGAGTGATAATGTATATATTTTCCTCATCTCCATCTTGCTCTTTATCATACCATTTCCCGACGATATCTTCAACTCCATGTATTAGTCCACAACATTTGGCACTGAGGATTAGTTTCAATTAGATATTGTACAGGAGTTTTCATTTGAAGTGAATGATGTGGTA
>JAFGVX010000057.1 GCA_016937775.1 Campylobacterales bacterium
AGTAAGGTCATCGTGGAGAACTACTTCTTTGTACGCATTTGATCTCGTCCCTTCTGTAGCTTTAGTTTGCGCGCCTTTTACCGTATAGACAAAAGAGATTTTCGGTTTTTTCGTATTGTTTTTATTTGCTCTATGCAGGAGCATAGAATGAAATATCACTACATCGCCTCGCTCAAGTTTTTTAGAAATTTTTGTTTTAATAAGTTTTTTATTTTCCTTGAGGTCTTCTTTGAAATACTCTTTCTCATCAAATTGCTCTTTTGTAAAATCTATCTTATGGCTACCCGGGATAAATTCTAAAACACCGTTATTTAAATACTCTTTATCAAGTGCAAGCCAAATGCTTACTAAATTATCATTGTTATATCTCCAATATCTTCTATCTTGATGCCATCGTGTTTGCGTGCTAATCTTTGGCAGTTTTGTCATGATGGAGTTGTGATGTGCAAGTGTGATGACAACTTCGTCTTTGAGTATCTGTTTGAGTATAGGGCGAATCTCTTTATTTTCCATCCAATTTTTAAAAATCACATCCCTATCATATACTTGTCTAAGTCTTCGAACAGGTGCTTTTTCCTCAAAATCCAAACTTTTATAATCACTCTCATTTGTTCTAAAATCTTTTGATTTTTTATCATATCCAAGCTCTGTTTCTAAGGGTTCGATGCGATATTTGAGGTGTATCTTGGCGATTTCAAGTATCGACTTACACTCTTTTTTTGAAGCAAATTTTTTAAGTAAGATAAAACCATTTTCATTAAAAAAATCAAGTTGTTTTTGTGTAAGTTCCATGTCAGCTTTCTTTAGATAATTTTTCTATAGATTATATCCCTAAAATATTAAAGTGTGATATTTTCTATGAGTTCCACTTCGCCTTTTCGGATAATAAGCGCATCGATGCAAAAAGGGAGATTAAGTTTCCGCTCTTTCATGAAATAGTGAGCCGAATTGATAACTTTTTTTATCTTACCGGGCGTTACGTTATAGATGGGGTCATAGCTTGTATCACCGCTTTTTACCTCTATAAAATGGAGTACTCCTTTTTGATGCGCAATAATATCTATCTCGCCTAGCTTTTTTGCATAGTAATTTCGCTCTATAATCTTAAAACCGTGTTCTTCGAGATATCGTGTTGCGATATCTTCATTGAAATCGCCGATAGAACGGGTAGTGTTATCCAATGGGTTCCACCTCGACTTTGAGCGATTTAAATCGGGCTGTCATGATAAGCTCATCGCACTCATCACCAAAAATATGATTTATCTTTGAGCGTGCATGATGAAAAGTAGTATAAAGGGTATTTGGTTTTATCTTATTGCTATATTCCACTTTAAGCGGAGCACTTTGTCCATACTGTGTTTTAAGTATTACACAATCGCAGCTAAACTCTTTTTTAGCTTCAACGGGTGCATATAGGATATCTTCGGAGTGCATCTCATCAAGTCTTGGACTCTTATTTGTTTGTGCGGCATTATTGTATTGGGAGAGTACTCTTCCGGTTGTGAGATAGTAGCCATGGAGTTTTGCATCTAAGATCTCTTGCACCATCCCTCTTGGAGTATATTTTGTATAGCAAAAATTTGCTAAACCGTCATCTGTTCTAAAATCAAGCAGATGCAATACCGGTGTATCTTCGTGATAGATAGGCCACTGCATTCCTCTTTTTCTGTGGCGTTCTAGTCTTTGATATCTCGCTCCACTAAATCTTCTATGAGCGACTTGTGTGACTTCATTCCAAACATCTTCACTTGTATGATAATCAAAGTCTCCACCCATTTTTTTATCCACCATAGCAAGTACCTCCCAATCATCGGGAAGCGAAGATTCTACAAGTGGTTGTGAGAGGTGAAGTCTTCGCATTGCATTGACATAGACGCCTGTTTTTTCGTAAGCGCTTTTTACCCCTATAACAAGGTCGGCTGCTTGTGCTATCTCGGTCATGAAAAGTTCTTGAACCATAATGAAATCCAAGTTTGTCAATGCTTTAGTGATTTTATTTTGGTTTGGATGTACATGCAAGATATCCTCACCCATATTAACAAGTGCTTTTATTTTGCCTTGAAGCATACCATCGATAAGTTGCGGTGTCATAAGCCCTATCTTTTTTGGCTTTTGATAATCAGGCGCAAAGTAGGGGAGACAGCCCATGTCGCAAGCTCCTTGGACATTATTTTGCCCTCTTAGGGGCATAAGCCCAGCACCCACTTTGCCGATATTTCCTGTCATTACAGCAAGATGTGTTATCGCCATAACTGCTTGCGAACCATCTAGTTGTTGTGTGATGCCAAGCCCCCAAAAGATCATCGATTTTTTAACGGCATACTCTCTAGCGATATTTGGAATCATTTTGGAAAGATATTCATACCCCTTGATTGTTTTGAAAAATTCAGGGTTAGCATAGGGGTCACCCAGTATCTTTGCTTTAAATGCTTCAAACCCTTTGCTTCTTGCTTCGACAAAACTTTTATCATAGAGCTCTTCATCGATGATGATATATGCCATCATATTTAAAATCAGCAAATTGGCTTCATAAGGGATGACGCAGTTGTGTTTGGAAAATTTGGAGAGCTTTGTATCTCGCACATCGATAACAGCTAAGTTATTGTGTGTTTTTGCCATATCGATTATGCGGTTGGCGATGATTGGGTGTGCCTCTATGGTGTTGGATCCAATCACAATCATAAACTCACACTCATAGATATCATTATAAGGATTTGTCGCCGCTCCTTCTCCGATAGTCTCTCGCATTCCTTTGAGGCTTGGCGAGTGACAGATGCGCGCACAGTTATCGATATGTGGTGAAGCCATAGAAGTTCTACAGAATTTTTGAAGAAGATATGAGCTTTCACAATTTGTTCTAGCCCCACCAATAGCACAAAAACTCTCACCGCCGTATTTTGATTTAATCTCTTTCAATTTTATTGCCGCTATTGTTGTCGCTGTATCTAAATCACAGCTATAATAATCTTCATCATGCTCGTTAAGAGCATTTTTTACGATTTTATAGATACCATCATTTTTTGCTAAAAAAGATTTTTTAACTAGAGGTGATTGGATGCGCTCCTTGGAGTCAACAAAGTCATACCCTTGCTTTCCCTTAATGCAGAGCTTTCCTTGGCTGACAACCCCCTCTTTGTGCGCGTATATTTTCTCTATCTTGTTATCTTCGACGATACCGATGATGTCACATCCAACACCACAGTATGTGCAAACACTCTCTACCTCTCTTTTCATATATTATCTAAAATTTCCAAATGCGAGTGGTGCGTTGAGATCAAGTGTTTTAACCTCAGCTATAACTTTTTGCAAATCATCAAGTTTCGCACCGCTTACTCTAACTTCATCACCTTGAATAGACGGTGTAACTTTAAGTTTTAACTCCTTGATGGCTTTGACGATCTTTTTCGCTTCATCACCCTCTATGCTATCAACGACTTTGTAAATCACCTTAACATTACCACCGCTAATCCCTTCGGTCTTAAGCTCTTTGAGCGATTTACTTGATATCTCTCTTTTGATAAGTTTGGAGATGAGGATATCTTTGAGTGCATCGATCTTTTGGTCGCTTGAGCTACTAAGAGAAAGAGTTTTTGTCTTTTCATTGAGTTCGATCTCGGCAGTGATTCCTTTAAAATCAAAGCGAGTCAATACCTCTTTTTTTGCCTGCTCTAAAGCGTTCTTAAATTCCATCATATCAAGCTTTGCGCTTATATCAAAGTAGTGCTCTTTTGCCATTTAGTATCCTTTAACTATATTTTTTAAACTGTTCAAGCCACTCTTTATCTTCTTCTTTAAGATCACTCGTTTTGTCAATCAATGATTTTTTAATATTTTCAAGTGCATCGAGTTTAAGATACTCAAGCAGGCTTACATCTATAAAATCTTTTTCTTCCCCATAGCTTAAAAGGGCGTTTATCTCTTGGAGTAGTTTCTCTTTTTCATTCATTTTGTTATACTATCAAAAAAGAGTTAAAAAAGGAGTTTGTGTGCCAAAAGTAGGTGATAAAGTTTCAGATTTTTGTAGGCCAAATCAAGATGAAGAGGAGATATGTTTCCGTGATATCAAAGGCAGATGGCTCGTACTTTACTTTTATCCAAAAGACAATACTCCCGGATGTACCACTGAAGCGTGTGATTTTACCGCAGCGCTCCCTGATTTTAAAGGGTTAGATGCAACTATCTTTGGAGTGAGTCCTGATAGCCCAGCAAAACATAGGAATTTCATCGAAAAAAAAGATTTAGGTATCACTCTTTTAGCGGATGAAGATAAGAGTTTGTGTGAGGCATTTGGTGTTTGGCAACTCAAAAAATTTATGGGCAAAGAGTATATGGGTGTTGTAAGAAGCACATTTATCATAGACCCTCAAGGCGTGATAGCGGCAAGCTGGGAGAAGGTGAAGGTAAAAGGGCATATCGATGAGGTGAAGCAGAAATTGAAAGAGTTGCAAGGATAATAAGAAGTATGATATTAATAATTTGTCATGCGAGCATCCTTGTAAAGCAAGCATATCCGCGGCGGTACAGATAGCAAGCATGGATATGCCGCCCGCGACTTTGTGAGCATGACGCTTTTACTCCACTTTTCTAAAAA
>JAFGVX010000058.1 GCA_016937775.1 Campylobacterales bacterium
ACGCTTAAAATTAAAGACGGATGGGCTTGGGCAATCACTGCACCCATGAGCAAAGACGGCACAAATCATTATGAAGATATTATCGCTTTACTTCACGAAGAAGAAGGTAGCTGGAAGGTTGCAGAACTTGTTTGCACGGAAATTGAAACGCCCGAATGCATTGATAATCCAAATTTCTTTAAAGGACTACAAGAAAGATTTCCGGATGTTCCTGCAGAAATATTATCTTTTGAGGATAAATAAGCAAACTTTTAAAAGTGTTTTTGCACAAAAAATCATTCAATCTCTCTTATCTCATATATTAATTATCCTACAATACCGGATACCAAAAATGAAAGAGTTGTTGTATGGAGTCAGAATATTTACCGAAAAAAGAGGGTCTTTATGATCCACAATATGAGCATGACGCCTGTGGGGTAGGCTTCGTCGCTCACCTCAAAGGGAAAAAATCTCACGATATCGTCCAAAAGGGGATCGAACTTTTGATCAACTTAGAACACCGCGGTGCTGTTGGTGCTGAAAAAAATTCCGGTGACGGAGCAGGTATACTCACGCAGATGCCTGATCGCTTTATGAGAAAAAAAGCGAAAAAACTCGGCATTAAACTTCCTGAATTTGGAAGTTACGGTGTAGGTGTTGTCTTTTTACCTAGAGACCCTGAAGCTTATATAGAGTGTGAAACGATTGTCGAGCAGTGCATCGAAGAGATGGGGCAAAGATGCCTTGGATGGCGAAGAGTCGCGACCGACAATGAGATGTTAAGTGAACGCGTCAAAGCTACAGAACCTTATGTGCACCATGTCTTTATCGAAAAAGATGAAAATATCGACTCGGAAACTTTTGAGCGTAAACTTTATGTTATCCGCAAATACGCTCAAACACGCGTAACCGCGTCAAAAGTTAGGGGTACCGGATATTTTTATATTCCTTCCATGTCTTACAAAACCGTCTTATATAAAGGGCAGCTTATCACTGAACAGCTACCGAAATATTTTGCCGACTTAAACGATCCCGATTTTAAATCGGCGATTGCTTTAGTGCACAGTAGATTTTCTACCAACACATTTCCGACATGGCCACTCGCGCAACCCTTTAGATATCTTGCACACAACGGAGAGATCAATACTCTTCGAGGCAACATCAACTGGATGCGCGCTAGAGAGTCTATGTTAGAGTCCGAACTTTTTAGCCCCGAAGACCTCGACAAAATCTATCCATATCTAATCAACGAAGCAAGCGGATCAGACTCTTCGATACTTGATAATGTCGTTGAATTGCTCACGCTCGCAGGACGAGAGTTGCCGCATGTTATGATGATGATGATTCCTGAAGCGTGGAAAGATAAAGAGATGAATACAAATCTCAAAGCATTCTACGAATACCATGCAGCATTTATGGAACCGTGGGACGGTCCTGCATCGGTCGCCTTTACCGACGGCAAATATATCGGAGCTACACTTGATAGAAACGGTTTACGCCCTTCGAGATATTCTTTGACTAAAGACAATATCCTCGTCATGGCAAGCGAGCAAGGTGCACTTGAATTCCCGCCTGAAGATATCGTCTTGAAGGGCAGACTACAACCCGGCAAGATGTTTCTAGCCGATCTTGAAGAGGGGAGAATCATTAGCGATGAAGAGATCAAAGAGCAAATCGCCACAGCCCATCCTTACAAGAAATGGCTCAAAAAACAAAAAATTGACCTTGATGATTTGCCTTTAGAGTGTGAGATAAAACAACCCAATCAGGCAACGATTAAAAAACGACAAAAATGCTTCGGTTATACAGAAGAAGATATCAAAACCGTCTTGACGCCGATGGCTAACACTGCCTACGAAGCAACAGGCTCCATGGGAAATGATGCTGCTTTGAGCATACTCTCAAATAGATCTGTCAATCTCTATAGCTATTTTCATCAACTCTTCGCACAAGTTACCAACCCGCCGATAGATCCTATCAGAGAAGAATCAGTTATGTCACTCGTCTCTTATATCGGACCGCAGGGCAACCTCTTTGCAGGTGCAGATGAAAATAGAAGATTTATAAAATTACCTCACCCTATTCTTACCAATGAACAGCTTGAAAAAATTCGAGGAGTCAGCGCACTTGGATTTAGATCACAAACTATACCGATACTTTTTGATGCCGAGCAAAAAGGCGCGATGGAAAAAACACTTGAAAAGATAATGCTTCAAGCAGAAACTGCAGTAAATGAAGGTTATCAAGTGATTATACTCTCAACTCGCAACACTTCTAAGAAAAAAGCTGCTATCCCTACACTATTGGCAACTTCTGCGGTGCATCACCACCTTGTAAACAGAGGTATCCGCACTAATTGCGGTCTTGTTATTGAGAGTGGCGAGCCTAGAGAAGTGCATCATTTTGCCACGCTTGTCGGTTACGGAGCAAATGCTATCAATCCTTATCTTGCATTTGAGACAATTGAAGATATGAGGAAACGCGAAATGCTTGATGAGAAACTCTCAAGCGAACAAGTGGCAACAAATTATATCAAAGCTATCGGAAAAGGAATATATAAAGTGATGTCCAAAATGGGTATCTCAACGATTAGATCTTATATGGGTGCACAAATCTTTGAAGCTCTCGGACTTAGCGAAGAGTTAGTCGATAAATATTTTACGGGCACAGCAACGAGAATCGGAGGTATCGATATTGATACGCTTGAAGAAGAGACACTGCTGTGCCATAGTGTTGCATATCCTGAAGATATTATAGAAAGTGATGATTTAGGCGTTGGAGGTAAATATGCCTACAGAAGAAGAGGCGAACACCATCTTCTCACACCCGAGACGATCTTCTTACTGCAACAATCTAGCAGAAATAACGACTACGATTTGTACAAACAATACGCCAAACGAATCAACGAACCGGAAAATTATATCACATTAAGAAACCTTCTTGAATTTGACAAACATGAACCTATCGATATCGATGAAGTCGAATCTGTCGAGAGTATCATCACCCGTTTTGCAACAGGTGCTATGAGTTACGGCTCTATCTCCGAAGAGGCACATACTACCTTAGCTATCGCCATGAACTCCATTGGAGCTAAAAGCAACACAGGAGAAGGTGGCGAAGACTCTGCTAGATTTAAAACAGAAAAAAACTCTAAGATCAAGCAGGTCGCATCTGGCAGATTTGGAGTAACAGCAAACTATCTCGTCAATGCCGAAGAGATACAAATCAAGATGGCACAGGGTGCAAAACCCGGTGAAGGCGGACAACTTCCTGGGCATAAAGTAGATGAGATCATCGGAAGAACAAGACACTCAACTCCGGGAGTTGGACTCATATCGCCACCACCGCATCATGATATCTACTCTATCGAAGACCTTAAACAGTTGATTCATGACCTTAAAAATGCCAATTTAAATGCACGCATCAATGTTAAGCTCGTCTCTGAAGTAGGTGTGGGTACGATAGCCGCCGGTGTTGCTAAAGCGCACTCTGATGTCGTGCTCATCTCGGGCTATGACGGAGGAACTGGTGCTTCTCCGCAAACTTCTATCAAATACGCGGGTTTGCCGTGGGAACTTGGTCTTGCCGACACACATCAAACTCTTGTTAAAAATGGGTTGCGTTCTAGAATCGTTGTGCAAACAGACGGACAGCTGCGCACAGGAAGAGACATCGCTATCGCGACACTTTTAGGTGCCGAAGAGTGGGGAATCGCCACAAGTGCACTAATCGTTGAAGGGTGTATCATGATGCGTAAGTGTCATCTCAACACCTGTCCTGTAGGCATCGCCACGCAAGACGGGGAGTTGAGAAAAAAATACAACGGTAAACCTGAACATATCGTGAACTATGTTAAATTTATGGCGCAAGAGCTTCGTGAGATTATGGCAGAGCTTGGCTTTAGGACGATCAATGAGATGGTAGGCCGCGCAGATAAACTCAAAGCAAAAGAAAATATAGAGCACTGGAAAGCAAAACATCTTAAGCTCGATAGTTTACTGCATCGTATGCATATTGCTTCATTTGATGCAGGACACAAAACCATAGAGCAAGATCACGGCACCGACAAAGCACTCGATAATGAACTGCTCAAACTCGCTGCACCCGCCATAGAAAACGGCACTAAAGTCAAAGAGAAGATACGCATACGCAATATCAACAGAACCGTCGGCACAATCCTCTCAGCAGCCGTCACTAGAAAGTACGGCGAGGAAGGGCTCAAAGAAGATACTATTTACTTCAAAGCAAAAGGAAGTGCGGGGCAAAGCTTCGGCGCGTTTCTCAACAACGGTATTACCTTTGAAGTCGAAGGCGATGCCAATGACTATTTCGGCAAAGGATTGTGCGGTGGTAAGCTCATCCTTTATCCATCTAAAAAATCGACCTTTGCAGCCAATAAAAATGTCATTCTCGGGAATGTCTCTTTTTACGGCGCGACAAGCGGAGAGGCATATATCTATGGACTTGCCGGCGAACGATTTTGCGTAAGAAACAGTGGCGCAAAAGTCGTTGTGGGTGCAATAGGAGATCATGGATGTGAATATATGACGGGCGGTCGTGTCGTGATACTCGGAGAGATAGGCAAAAACTTTGCGGCAGGTATGAGCGGAGGAATTGCCTATATCTATGACTCTACCGATAAACTGAGAGGTCGCATCAATATGGGAATGGTAGAACTAGAGACTATCGAAGAAGCAAGTGAGAAGAACGAGGTAAAATCGATGATTGCGAATTATCACAAATACACGGGTAGCAAAAAAGCAAAAAAACTTTTAGATAATTGGGAGAATGAATACTCTAAATTTATCAAAGTAATGCCTCGTGATTATAAGCGCGTTTTAGCTCAAAAAAGCAACGCTCGAGAACAAAGCGTTATGGCTTAAGGGGGAAAAATCATGGGAAAAGTAACAGGATTTAAAGAATTTGAGAGAAAAGAAGCAGGGTATGCGCCTGTTGAAGAGCGCATCAAACACTATAACGAATTTACCAAACCACTTTCAAAAGAGGAGATTGAAGAGCAAGGGGCAAGATGTATGGACTGTGGCGTACCCTTTTGCCACAGTAATTACGGATGTCCTATCGGTAATATCATTCCGCAATTTAATGACCTTGTCTATAACGGCAAATGGGAAGATGCTCTTAGCACGCTACTAAGCACTAACAACTTTCCTGAATTCACAGGACGCATCTGTCCCGCTATCTGTGAGAGTGCTTGTATTTTAGGGATCAATGAAAAACCCGTATCGATCAAAAACATAGAACTTTCCATCATAGAAAAAGCTTTCGAAGAGGGCAAGATACGCCCAAGAGCACCAAAAAATAGAACCGACAAAACGATCGGTATCGTAGGTTCAGGACCCGCCGGGTTAGCTGCTGCCGATCAACTCAACAAAGCAGGACACAGTGTCACTGTCTATGAGCGCGATAGTAGAATCGGTGGACTGCTTCGCTACGGGATCCCCAATTTCAAGCTTGACAAGAAAAATGTAGTTGAGCGACGCATAGAGCTTATGCGTCAAGAGGGTATCACTTTTATAGTCAATACGCATGTAGGTGTTGATATCTCAGCAAAAGAGCTTGCTACCAAGCATGATGCGCTCATCCTCACGGGTGGTGCAACGCTACCAAGAGACTTGCCCATAGAAAATCGTGATGCCAAAGGTGTGCATTTTGCCATGGAATTTTTAGGGCAAAACAATTCAAGAATTGAAGGCGAGAAGATACCAAAAGACAAAGAGATACTCGCTACAGACAAACATGTAGTCGTTATCGGCGGGGGTGATACGGGATCGGATTGTGTCGGTACATCCATTAGACAAAACGCGGCTTCCATTATGCAAATAGAGCTACTTCCAAAAGCTCCGAGTGAGAGAACAGAGCAGATGCCGTGGCCACTTTTCCCACGAATATTTAAACTCTCAAGTTCACAAGCTGAAGGGTGCAAGATGGATTTTAATGTTCTTTCAAAATCATTTATCAAAGATGATGAGGGTAGAGTCACGGGCATCAATTGCATCAAGATCAAATGGAGCGAGAAAGCTCCGGGAGTGCTTGGCGGATTTGAAGAGATTGCAGGGAGCGAGTTTGTACTCAAAGCCGATCTTGTCCTTTTAGCAATGGGCTTTTTAGGGCCTGAACAAGAAGGTGTCATCAAAGAACTCGAGCTTGAAATAGACGCGCGAAGTAATGTTCTTGCCAATGCAAACTATGCAACATCTAGCGAGGGAATCTTTTGTGCAGGCGATATGCGCCGCGGACAGTCACTTGTCGTTTGGGCTATCGCTGAGGGGCGTGAGTGCGCACGAGCTGTTGATGCATACCTTATGCAAAAACCAAGTCAGCTCAATGCTATCAACAAATCTTTGTGTGAGAAGTAAACAGAAAACTTCTCTCCTCAAAACATAGAAAAACTTATGAAAATGGCAACCGCGGGATGCCTTGTTTTTCTTTTTCTATATCATTACACAAATCATATACGTTTGCATTATAAGATTACCCATTATAAATCAAAAGGAATATTATGAAAAAAACAGATATAAAACATTTAAGTGCTGTGGGTGCCGTTGCTAGTATGTTACTATTTAGCGGATGCACTCCTACCGAACAAGCAATTACGGCGGGTGTTGCTACGACCGTAGTTGTAAGCTCATTTGATCACCCTCGATATTATGATAGACCTTATTATTACTATAATAACAGATATTATTATGGAGGTAGCTACCGCAATGGGTATTACCATTATAGGGGTCATCGATACAAAGGTGGACACTATTATCATAGATACGACAAGAGAAATCATCCACCCCATACGAGATATTACTCCAACAACACTTACTATCAAAAAAATGTAAATGTTTACAATGAAACAAAATATGTCACACTCAATAATCAAACTAAAAAGAGAGATAACTACAAACGTACAGTTGACAAAAGAGAAAAAAACAAAAAGATAAATTATAAGCAAAAAAATGATTTTAAACATAATGCTAAAAATAACAATCTAGAAAGAAATAAACAAAATCGCGTTGTTTACAATAAAACAAACTCAAACTCTGTAAAAAATAATAAAAATTACAAAAAAAGTACATATGAAGAGGAAAACAAGAAAAAAGAAAGATGGAATCTTAGATAGACCAAACCATAGGCTTAAGCCTATGGTTTAACCTCTCATGAAGCACTCTACAATATCCACATTTAAACCTGAAATCAAGGGCACTCAGGTAATGCTCTGATGCTATTATCTTTTTTTATTCCTCTCAATGACTCTATGTACAGTTGCTTGATTGAGCTTCAATATTTTAGCCATCATATGTTGAGAATAGCCCTGAGCATAACATTCTACTATAAGCTTATTTCTTTCTTTGATATCTTTTGCTTTTAAGAGTATCTTTCTTAGATTTTCTTCGTTTGGCTTCTTGTCTATGTTCGGAGCTTCTATCAGACTTGAAGCAGTTTTGAGCTCTTGTAGTTGCGAAGTATCAACGATTGAATTTAAAAATGCTTTTATGGCATCTTTGTCATCTTTATAGTTTGTTGCTATCCATGAATCTTTTAAAAATTCTGGTGTATTTTCTTCTAAGAAATAGTGGCAAGAGCTATATGGATAATCCGCTATATCTTTGACTATTTTTGCTTTTAGGGGATTTTGTTCTATATAAAGCGTAAGTGCACATAGATATACTTCATTTGTTATATACCATGATTTAAATCTCCCCTGCCATAGATGCCCACTTCGTTTATATTTTTTGTTAAAGTAAACAGCATAAATGCCATTGATTTGTCTCATAAACTTTGAGAGGTTTCCTCTTCTTGTCTCTATAAGCAAATGATAATGGTTATTCATAAGACAATAATTATGGATAGTTATGTCAAATTGTTTTGCAAAGTAAGATAATCTTTCTATAAAATACTCATAGTCTTCTTTTTCTTTAAAAACTTCTCTTTGCTCTACACCTCTGTTGATAATGTGATAATATCCGGGTATCTCTATGCGTGGAAGTCTAGCCATGAAAACTCCTTATATAGTAAAG
>JAFGVX010000005.1 GCA_016937775.1 Campylobacterales bacterium
AGGTAAAAAAAAGTTGTAATGCAAATGCGTTTTTACCCGCTTTTATGCGAATGGATGAGTTTGAATCGCGAGCAATACTCGTAGATACCTATTCACTTATAGACAAAGTAAGCAGGGTAATGCTTCTTAGGGAAGCGGCAAAGTTTGACTCCATAGAAAAACTTCATATCAATTTTGATCTTGTAAGGTTTTTTACAAAGAGTGAAGCGCTTTTTAAATTTTTTGAAGAGCTTTCGCATGAGAAGGTAGATTTTACAAAGCTCAAAGATGCCGATGTCTATAGCGAATTCCCTGAACACATCGCGATACTTCAAAGTCTTCAAGAGCGATATGAAGCATTGCTTCAAAAAAGAGGTTATACAGATAGGGCTTTTTTGCCTCAAATATTTTATCTCAATGAGGATTTTATCAGAGATTATGAAGAGATAGAGCTTTATATCGAAGGGTATTTGAGTCGATTTGAGCTTGATATCTTAGATGAAGTTTCAAAATTAACGCATCTAAAACTCTTTGTGCATACGAGCAAATTTACACTCAAAATGGATGAGAGGTTTGCAGACTATGGAATCATGTTGCCGAAAAACTCACAAGTATGCGTAGACTTTAGTGCAAAAACGATTCTAAAATCTCAAAAAAATAATCTACATATTGATGCGCAAGTAATCAAAGTGAATGAGAGAATTAAGCAGATACCTGTAGCACTCTTTGAAGTGCAAAAAATGATAGAGCGTGGCATTGACCCCGAAGATATAGCTATCGTACTTCCCGATGAAGATTATAAGGAAATGTTTGTTCTTTTTGATAGAGAAGAAAATCTCAATTTTGCTATGGGATTTGATTATAAGCAAAGTAAAGAGTTCAAGACAATCCTTGCTTTGGGGAGATATTTCCAAAAAGGTAAAATAGAAGAGATAGGAAAATTTGCAATTGATATTGAGTATCTCAAGTTGCTTAGATATTTACAAAAGATATCTGTCGATCAATTCTTCAAACATCTTTTTGCTCTCACGGGATTTAACTTCGAATATTTAAAAGAGCAGAGTAAGTATCAAAAAGTATATCAAAGTTATATGGAATTTTTATCTCTCTTTGATGAATTTCAACTCTCACTGCAAGAGTGGATATTTTTATGGCTCAAGTCAATCGAAGAGATAACACTTGATGATAATAGAGGGGGAAAGGTTACCGTAATCGGAGCGCTTGAGACAAGAGGGGTGGCATTTGAAGGTATAATCATAGTTGATTTTAACGAAGGAATCATCCCGTCATTGCCTGCTAAAGATCAGTTTTTAAACAGTAGTGTAAGAGCATTTGCATCTTTGCCGACGAAAAAAGATAGAGAAGCACTCCAGAAGCAGCTTTATAAAAGAGTGCTAGAGCAGGCACAATATGCAACGATAATATTTTCAAACGATAACCATAAAAGTCCATCAAGATTTATATATGAGCTGTTGCTTGGTGATGATTTTAAAGTTATAGATATCGATCCAAACTTCTTTTATAGTGACACTAAAGTACCCATTGAAAACAATGAGAGTGTAGCATTTGATGCGCGAGCTGTGATGTGGTCTTCTTCAAAACTTGAGACGTTTTTAATGTGTAAGAGAAAATACTATTTTCGATATATCAAAAATATCAAACCTTCAATCGAAGATGAGATTAATGATGGCGTTGTTTTGCATGATCTTCTCTATAGGGTTTTTGAGCACCATAGCTCTTTTGAAGATGAGAGCACACTATCGGATGTCATAGAAGATACTTTAGAAAAACTTGAACTTCCCGAAACTTTCGGTGCGTACAAAAAGCTTTTATGGATGAAAAAACTTGAGTATTTTATACATGCTCAAGTAAAACATTTTCACTCAGGCTGGAGAGTTCAAGAAAAAGAGTTTGTGATTGAGGGTACTATAGATGAGTTGCGTTTTACAGGAAGGATAGATAGGGTAGATGTCAAGGGTGATGAAGCTTTTATCTTAGATTATAAAAGCGGCTCTACAAGTCGGATCAATAAAGGAGAGAAGGCGTTAGAGAGCAATTTTCATTACCAGATGAACATCTATACACATCTTTTGCAAAAGAGATACAAACAGATACGATCGGCATATGTGAAGATATTTGATATCCAGCAATTCGAAGAGCCAAAAGCATTTGAGCAAAAAGATGTACTACTTTTAGAGCAGATTAAACAGATAAAAAATATCAAAGAGTTTACACCAAACAAATGTGAAGATTTGACGCGATGTACCTATTGTGAATTTAGACTCACATGCCAAAGAGGAGAGTATCTATGATAGCAAATCCTCATTTAGCGTATCTAGCAAGTGCCGGTACCGGAAAGACCTTTGCACTCTCGGTACGTTACCTCTCATTATTGTTTTTGGGTGAATCTCCAAATAACATCCTCGCTATTACTTTTACAAATAAAGCTACATCTGAGATGCGAGAACGGATATTAAGTGATCTGCTTCATCTGCCAAATCAAGATGACACAAAAATGCAGACTATCTTAGCGGAGATATCCACGCAGACATCACTATTGCCCCAAGAGATATTAAGTAAGCAAAAAGAGGTGCTTGAGAAGTTTCTTTCATTAAATAATCATATAACAACACTCGATAGTTTCTTCGGTTCCATCTTGCGTTCTGCCTCTTTAGAGTTGGGGATTGAGCCCGATTTTGCAATTAAAGAGTTCAAAGAGAGTGCACGCATAGATGAGGTCTTCATTAAAACCCTTTTGCGCGATAATCTTATACAAGCACTTATTTCTCTCTCATATGAGCTCAAAGATGCAGATATCGATAAGACGAAAGAGCGACTCAATATGCTCTATTGTATCGATGCACTATTGCCTCGGGCAGATTATGAAGTTTTTGATATACAACAGACTGAAATAGCGATAGAAAAATATAAAGAAAAGATCATTCAAGCATTAGAGAAAGTAGATGCGGACAAAAGAGCCTTAAAGTTGTTTAGTAGTGCAAAAAGCGTGGATGATCTTGCAAGCAAGAAACTCTTCATGGAGGAGACTTTAGGAGAGCATAGCTGGTTTAAAAAGTATTCAAATGAACATCTTGAAATGCTTTTTCGTGAATTGAAAAATTTCCTTAATACATGGATGTCTCAAAGAGAGTCAAATTTTCTCCATTCTTTATTTGATGTGTATGGTCACTATAAAGAGAGTATCTTTCAAGAGATAAAGAGTGAAGGAGTTATGAGCTTCGATGATGTCTCTTATCTCGCGTATAAACTGCTCTATGAGCATATATCTAAAGAATTTTTATATTTTAAACTCGACACAAAGTTTCATCATATACTTTTGGATGAGTTTCAAGATACTTCTATGATGCAGTTTTTACTTTTAGCGCCGATGTTAGATGAGATAACCGCAGGTCTTGGGCAAAGAGAGTTTAAGAGTCTCTTTTTTGTCGGCGATACAAAACAGGCGATCTATAGATTTCGAGGAGGCGTTGAAGAGGTTTTCTCTCTTGTGGCAAATCGATATGATATCACTCCAAAACCTATGAAAACAAACTATAGGAGTGCGCAAAACATCACTCGAAGCGTCAATGAACTTTTTGCCGGTCACATGAGTGATTATGTGATTCAAGAGTATTTTGACGGTGCGCGTGAAGGGTTTTTCAAAGTAGTGCAAAATCAAAAAGATGCGTTGATTGCCTCAGCTATCGATGAAGCAAAAATGTTACTTGCAAATGGTGTGGATATCGATGATATTGCATTTTTAGTAATGACTAACAGTGACGGTGCAATGGTAGAAGAGGCTTGTAGGCAAGAGGGTATTAAAACTATATTGCAGACATCAAGTTCGCTCAGTAAGCTCTCCTTGGTTGCTTCAATCGTCTCTTTTGTAAGATACCTTGTTTTTGACGATGAGATAGATGCATTCGCGCTTTTTTACAGATATAAAATCCAAGATATTGACCTTGCTTGGTTTGAATATACTCTTGAGCCTATCGTTGTTATAGATAGAATCATAAAAGAGTTTAAGATAGAGTGTGATGATAATGTCCTAAGATTGCTTGATTTTGCCACAGCTTTTCATGATTTAAGAGAATTTCTTGATGAATTTGCGCTTGCTAAGATAGATATTGCTAGCGGATCAATCCATGGTACAAATATCATTACTATCCATAAATCCAAAGGATTGGAGTTTGAGCATGTTATTTTAATCGATAGATTGAAGCAAAAAAATAATAATTTAGGCGGACTTATATTTGCAACAAATAATCATCTTTTTGTAGAGAAGATTTGGCTTGCAAAAAGTAACAGAGAAGCGTTTGATGAGGAGTATAAAAAGGCAAAAGAGGATGAAGCGAATGCTACAAAAAAAGATACGCTCAATATGCTCTATGTTGCATTTACACGAGCACGAGCAAGCTTAATACTTATACAAAAAGATGAAAAGTCCGAATTTGCCCCTTTTAATTTGGAGCCAAAAAGTGTAGGGGTGATTGAGCCTTCCTTAAAAAAGACAATGCTTATCGCACAAAAACAGAAGCAAATACTCACATATTGGGGAGCGCAAAAAGAGATACTTGATGTTCAAGAAAAGGAGCCAATTGATCCTGTAAATGTGCTTTTTGGTACAGCATTGCACTATACGCTTGAGATGATGCATATTTTTGATAGAGATTCACTTGAGATTGCCATACGCTCAACGCGGTATCGATATCTCCATCTTTTAAAAGAAGATGGACTAAATGCTATCCGAAAGAGGATCATAATGCTTTTAAATAATGCAACTTTTCAAGCACTACTCCAAGATGCAAAAGCGTTGCATAAAGAACAGAGCATCAGTTTTGAAGGTGCTTTGAAGCAGATAGATCTACTTGTAGAGTATGCAGATAATTTTTTGATAATAGATTATAAAAGTTCAAAAAAAGAGTACGAAAAACATAAAGAGCAAGTGAATGAATATGTGCACATCGTAGAAAATATAACACATAAAAATGCAAAAGGGGCGATTGTGTATTTATTGGAGCAAGAGAGTGAGATTATTTTCTTAAATTAAACTAAAATTCAATAAAATTTAAGTTTAATTAAGTACAATCTCTTCACTTAAAATCAAAGGAAATTCATGAAGATGACATCAGTCGTAAAACCTCATGAAGTAGAGAGAGACTGGGTACTTATCGATGCTGAAGGAAAAACTTTTGGCCGTATACTTACAGAGGTTGCAACACTACTAAGAGGAAAACATAAACCATCATTTACACCAAATGTTGATTGTGGTGATTATGTGGTTATAATCAATGCAAAAAAAGCGGTATTTTCCGGAGCAAAGCTTGATGATAAAGAGTATTTCAGACACAGTGGTTATTTCGGGAGCACAAAGAGCAATAAGCTAAGTGATATGCTTGAAAATCATACCGAAAAACTTTATATGATAGCAGTAAGAGGTATGCTTCCTAAGACAAAATTGGGAAAACAGATGATTAAAAAACTTAAAGTGTATGGTGGGAGCGAACATCCTCATACTGCACAGTTTAATAAAGGAAAATAAGAATGGCTACTATTTATGCAACTGGAAAAAGAAAAAGTGCTATTGCTAGAGTTTGGCTTACTCCCGGAAAAGGTGATATGAACATCAACGGAAAAACTCTTGATGAGTGGCTAGGTGGTCATGAAACACTCAAGATGAAAGTGAGACTTCCTTTAGAGGCAACAAAACAACTTGAAGCAGTAACAATCAAAGCAACAACGCTTGGCGGCGGTTATTCAGCACAAGCAGATGCACTTAAACACGGTATCACAAAAGCATTGGCTATCTATGAGCCTTCATTTAGAACAATCTTGAAACCTATGGGACTTTTAACTCGTGACTCTAGAGTCGTTGAGCGTAAGAAACCGGGTAAGAAAAAAGCGAGAAGAAGCCCGCAGTTCTCGAAAAGATAATTATTTATCTTCTTTCGCAAAGACCTTTTTTAGGTTTTTGCACTCTCCATTTTATTTGAGTGTTCTTTCAATAAAAAATAGATTAAAAGGGTAAAGTAAAAATTTGATACTTTTTTGATGTTTTTATAACTATAATTACCTTATGATTGAAAATATAATTATGGGTTTAATTTTTTTAATTGCTTTAAGTTTTGCGGTAGTAAAATTTTATCGCTTCTATTTTACAGATCGTGATGAATTTTAAAAGATTAGTACAAAAGCACGCATATCTATTGGAAGTACTTGGTATTTTGGTCATAATGACTATTTTGGGTGTTATATTCCGTGATGCACTCGGTTTGGTTAATCTTGCTCTGTTGCACTTGATACCTATTTTACTTATTGCAGTAAGCGGGAATGTGCGTTTAACTTTAGTTATTGCTATGTTGTGCATCGTAATTTTTAATCTTCTTTATATTCCTCCTTTGTATACTTTTAAAATCTATGATTATGCGCACATTTGGAGTCTTTTTATTTTTATACTTGTAGGGTATGTGATTGCAATACAAGCAAAAAATTTACGCCTTAAATATCAAGAAAGCCAAATGAGAGAGGTACTTCTAGACATCGTCTCTCATGATCTTAAAACGCCACTCTCTTCAATCTATGGTTCTGCGAGTTTGCTTGTTGATGAAAAAAAACTTCCAAAAGAGACACAAGAGAATCTTTATAGGGATATTTTGCAAACATCAGTAGGTATGAAAAAATTGATTACAAATCTTTTGGACAATAGTAGACTCAAAGACGGTACGGCAAAACCAAATTTAGAATGGTGTGATTTCAATGATATCGTTGGAGTTGCAATTGAAGAACTTTCGCTAGAATATAATACGGATGTTATTGATATAAAAATCACTTATCCCTATCTA
>JAFGVX010000059.1 GCA_016937775.1 Campylobacterales bacterium
CATTAACAGAAGTTAAAAGCGTAGCCGCTAAAAGTGTTGATAGTCCGATTTTTTTAAATGTATTTTTCATAATGATTTTCCCTTATTTATATAATGTTTTCTAAATACTGTGAATAATTCACACCTCTATGATCCATCCAATTAAACATCCAATTTTCCCTATCCTCCTCGTAAAGTTTTTTGATTTCTTTTATATCCTCTTTCCCAGATGCACCGACAAATGAGAGAGCCACTTCACCCAATGCAAGATTAAATAATCTTTTCCCTAGCGGTGAAAGATAGTAATATTCCCTTTTTGGCGTAGCGTTGGCAATGATTGAAATTTGAGCATCATTAAGCCCAAATTGCACATAATAGTCATAAGGTCCGAGATTATGTTCTGTACCTTTGTTGAAAGCGTAAGGATTAGCCAAGAAGATCTTAGTAGGGCATGACTCCTGGAGTACGTCCAAGATCCCAGATTTCCCCGCATCCGATAAACTTTGAGTAGCCAACACCACAAAACAATTAGCTTTTCTTAGTACTTTTAGCCACTCTCTGATCTTCTCTTTAAAGACAGGGTGTCCCAACATGATCCAGGCTTCATCCAAAATAAGAGCCGTAGGTGTTCCATCTAACATTTTTTCTATAGTATGGAATAAATACAATAGTACAGGCACTAGATTTTTATCGCCCAAGTTCATAAGTTCCTCGATCTCAAACACCGTAAAATCATTAAGAGAAAGAGTGTCCTCCTCTCCATCCAACAAATGCCCCATAGGACCTGCAAGGGTATAATGAGAGAGAGCATCCGTTAAGGTATGATCTTGTAGGTTTGAGACAAAATCTGTAAGAGATCTGGAGTCGGTATTACGCTGCAATGTCATGGCAGTATGTATCGCTTTTCTATGTTCTGGAGTAACATCGACTCCCTGGAGCTGTAGCATACTCTCAATCCAATTTTCACACCAGGCTTGATCGTAATCTGTTGCTATGTTTGCCAAAGGAGCAAAACTTAGCCTATGATCTTCTCCTCCGATTTCATAATGTGCTGCATTTGAAGCTAAAGCCAAAGGCAATAATGAATTTCCCTTATCAAAAGCGAAAATTCTATTATATTTATATTTTCTAAATTGACTTGCAAGAGTAGCCAAAAGCGTTGATTTCCCCGCACCTGTAGGTCCAAAGATCAACGTATGCCCTATATCGCTTACATGAAGATTTAACCTAAACGGTGTAGATCCATGAGCCAAAGTGTACATCAACGCAGGAGAGGCAGGAGGAAATTTGTCGGATTGATTATATTTATCACCCGCCCAGATCGAAGAAAGTGGCATCATGTGGGATAAATTAAATGTGCTAATAAGGGGACGGCGTACATTTTGCACCGTATGAGACGGCAATGTGCCAAGCCATGCCTCTATAGCATTTATATCTTCAAGCCTTGCAGAAAAGCCCAAAGCGTTAATGATACGAACTACCTCTTTGAGGTTATTATCCAATGCCTCTCTATTGGAGTCCATTAATACGACATTGGAAGTATAATATCCGTATGCCAAGATCCCAGAGTTTGTCTCGGCTATTGCAGAGTCAATCTCATTAACCATTTGTTGAGCGTGTTCATCCACCTTAGTTGATGGTAAACCTAAGATCTGCTCTTTCCACCCTTTAACCTTTTGTGACCATTTTCTTCTATATTTATTTAGATCCGATAAAGCCTCGTACTGATCTCTAAATATAAAACGTGTATTCCAACGGTATTGAGTCTCCAAGTTTGAAAGTTGGTTAAGCATATTTGGAATGCTCTCTTGCGGAAAGCCCGAAATAGCAACAACGCCAATAAATTTATCATTCACACGGGGAGTTACCCCCCCAAAAAATTGATAGTTACCTAAATAACTGTCAAGATATGAGTTAAGCTGTGGCACGTTCATAGGATGATATTCCCCGCTAATTGCACCGTTTGTAAACTCCAAAAATTGATCTCTTGTATGTTCTTGATCGTATTCATCTAAGATCGAGTATGATCTCATTCTTTTAATCTGAATAATGTTACTTGCCAATGATTGAAATTCATCAATTTTAGATTTAAAATATGCTAAAATCTTATCACCTAGCTCTGTTTTTGTGGATGTACCATCTTCAAACATTAATTCAGCAACTCGTCCTTTATTTTTGCTCGGCGGCTCATAGGTTAGGATGATGGAAAACGTAGTCTCATAAAAATTTCCATCCCCTATAAAAATGGATCTTCTCTCTTCATCAATCAAGGCATTTACAGCTTCTTCAAAGTGACATTCTATTCTATCTGGGTAATCTTTAATTGGCAATCTAACTGCATCAATATGAATACTCCAACCTGTGCCAAGTTGAGCTAAAATTTTATTCATTTTTGCCGATAGTACGTTTCTCTCTGTTGGAGTTGATGAATTAATATCTGGGGCAGAATAATAAAAACCTGCCGATACAGAGCCGTCTTTATTAAGATAGACACCATCATCTATGATGAAGCCATAATTTAGTAGATCTGGTAATGCTGCTGCTGTATCACGAAATTCTTTTAATGCTGTCATTTAAGCCTCTCTTTTGTACGGTGTTGATTTTGCAGGATAAAAACTATTATATTTCATTTGGCGTATATATACTTTTGACATCATAGGATCTGCTTTCCCCATCATACGCAACAATGTAGAAAGGATTACCCACATGATTATCCCTGCAATAAAAGTTTGCCATGTCATAGCAATAAAGATCATCATTGCAGAGAACAACCCTAGCAATAGGATCAATTCTCGCTCCGCCCCAAATAGTAAATTTGGTTTATTGAGGGCAGAATGGATCTTAATTTTTTTAAGCTCCTCCTGGTGTGCCATGTTATGCCACCAAAATAAGAGCCGAACCGATACCGAACGCAGTAGAAAGGATATTTACAGCAAAAACGATCAAAGAGATAATCAATGCGAGGATAATCGCAGATTTCATGAATGTACCAATCTCACCACCAAAGATAAGTCCTGCACCTGCGGCAACAATAGCAATTACAGAAACACCGAACGCTACAGGACCTTTGATTGAGTCCACCATTTTCATTAAAGGACCTTCCCACGGTAGCCCAGAAGTTGAAGCCATTAGATCTGGCGATAAAAGCATAAGTGCAAGTAATCCAAAAAGAACATAAGTTAATGTGTTTGTGTTTTGTTTTTTCATAGTGTTTTTCCCTAAATTAAATAATATTTTCGATAATGTAGTCTTTCTGTATTGGATCAAAGCCTTTTACCTCAATAATCTCTTTTACAAAACGACCTTGAGCGGTTTTAGCGATAAAAATCACTATATTAACCGCCTCCGCAATGAGCGATTGCATAGGTGATGGAGTAGCCTCTGCTATGAGCTGCTCCATACGGATCAACCCTGCTTTAGCTGAATTGGCGTGAATTGTAGCCACTCCGCCGCTATGCCCTGTATTCCAACTTTTCAATAAATCTAAAGCTTCTTTTCCTCTTACCTCCCCTACTAATATGCGATCAGGTCTCAAACGCATAGTAGCTTTAAGCAATGAAAGCATACTTACCTTTTCAACTGATCTTAGTATTACGTTATTTTTAGCAGAACATTGTATCTCTGCCGTGTCCTCAATAATGACTATTCTGTCATCTGGTGTAGCCTTTACCATGCCATCTATAACGGCATTTGTCAGAGTTGTTTTTCCCGATCCTGTTCCTCCTACTATTAAGATATTTTTTTTGGGATGATGATAATCATCTGGATTATAGATTGCCTTTTTAATGACATTCGTTTGATCCAGGGTAATTATCTTACGCTCCAGGTAATCCTCCAGGGTGAATACCTTAACCGCCTTTTTACGAATTGTGAAAGAGGGCTTAGACACCACAGGCGGCAAAAGCCCCTCAAACCGAGAGCCGTCTATAGGTAGCTCACACTCCAAGATAGGATTATCTGCTGTAATTGTTGTTTCAAGATAAGAAGCAACAGTACCTAATAAAGCTCTGGCGTTTGTATCACTTATTGACCCAACGCATGACATGGCTTGTCCGTGCTTTTCAACCCACAATGATCCATCCGAATTAAGCATGATCTCTATTACTTCTGGATCTCTTAAAGCGTTCATCGCCGTAGATCCAAGCTCACGCTCAATTTTTTGTATTAGGCGGAGTTGGGTAGGCGTTAAATTTGGTATTTTGGCGTTCATCTTTTTCCTTACTTTTAATTTATGTCTTTAGAGAAATAGGTAAATGAAAGATCGGTTATTTTCCTACCCTCCCTTTGTGTTATTTCATATCCAACTTTAATGCTTGTATTTTCGTTGATCTCATTGATCGCACGTTCAATAACGTGTTTTTTAAGTGAATTGAAGTTTTTATATTTATCTTTAATTTCAAATACTTTCCGTAATTCTTTTATAGAGATCTCGAAAAATGCCTCATTTCTTTTTAACAAATAATCAAGAAAAAGCAAAGTGCTTTTACTTCGTATGCCGTGAAACAAAATATATTTCAAAAAAGCTCTTTTATTGTTTGTGTGTGACTCTTCTATGATTTCCCTAATGATCTTTGCAGGAGTGAAGAAAAAATCTTCTTTTGTGAGTTCTATATCATTTACAACATAGAAAAAACATAGACTTCCTGAAGCCTTATTTAGTACCTTTATTTTAATGTTTTCTTGCAGTAGGGGAGAGAGTGATTTTTTGATTTCTTTAGGAAAAGAGCTTATGCTTATGAAATATTGTCCTGATTTTATTTGCTTTTCTTCGATTGCCACAAGGAGGAGTCGCAAAAGAATATACTGATCTTTGTCGATCTTTGGAACTTCTATCTCAAAACTGGTGAAACTTATTGTATTGTTATTCATAAGCATAATTTTACCCTTTTACTCTTGATGTAAAATGTATTGTTTAAAATATTCAAGAGTGTGTCATTATAACATATTGCAAACAAAATTATACTTTTATTTGCAATTATTTTTAAAAAAATATTTTGGCGTGTTTTTTAAATTAAAACACAGCCTATAAACTCGTCCTCATCGAGGATTATCTGATCTCCAGAATAGAACTTTACTTTTAATTTTGATTTTGTCGGCGTAATTAAAATTATATTTTCATACATTTCACCATCCAATATTAAATTAGATCCATAATATTTACTGTAATCCTCTTCACTAAATTCTGCCGCCGATGTTGCATCATCTTTAATCAGTAAATGCTCTTGATGTTCATACATCCATTTCCATAGCTCTTTAGCTTTGGCAGCAGGATAATAATACCCTGGATCTTTTCCGTTATATAACATTCCTTTTTCAGAAATTTGTATCACATGAAGAGATCCATCTTTTTCCGATTTCGTTGTGAATAAAGGCTTATTCACAAACTTAGATCGCATGAACGCCTGGAACTCCATCAAAGAAGTTTTATTAATATGCCAGGTGAAAATAACTTTAGCTATTTTCCTACCCTCTTTTTTATAGTCTATACCGATTGTATAGTTTGTTTTTTCTTCAAGTTCTTTTTTAGCTACCTCTATTATTTTTCGCCTAAAATTAGAAAAGAGGGGGTACTCATCATCTGTTACACCAAAAATATATCTCAATGCTTTAACAGTCACTTCCCAACGTCTAAAATCTCTTCTCTGTTCTAGCTGTTCAAATAGGGCTACTGTATAACTGCTTCTAAATGTTGCAATGATTGGTAATTTCATAATATACGCATCCCCCGTAACATATACCTTTTCCCTTATCCACTCATCAAACCTAAAAGTTACCGTTTCACGATTTAATTTAAAATAAGATAAAAGGCTAACCCCCTCCACTTCATAAGTCTTTTGATCTTCTTTTTTTTTCCTAAAAAGAATTTGTTTTTTGAGAAGTTCTTTAAGTGTCTCCTCCAGAGAATATTTATCCTCATCTATCTCCTCAAAGCCCTCATCATCGGTAAAGACCTGTGTAAAAAGATGAGCTTGTTTTCTTTGTGGCGTGATCCCTATCATTGTAAAAAAATCTTTAGTAGGATATGTAAAAGTAATTTCGTCTCTATTATCGACTAGAGCATCATAAGCAATCTTTATCATATTAGTAAAAGCTACCCTTTGATGCCTTGTTAATTTGCTTATAGGTTGTCCGAAAACCCTATTCTTTATTACTTCATTGCTTGTAGGAGATAATTGTTTATTGTCCTTATCTTTTGTTTTTCCTGACATTCTTTTCCCTTATGTATTAAATGTGTACTAAATTAAAAACAAAGTACACATATAGCCGTAGTTTAGTACACATATACTTAAATATTCCGTAGTTTAGTACACATATAGCCGTAGTTTAGTACACATATAGCCGTAGTTTAGTACACATATAGCCGTAGTTTAGTACACATATATGTTATCTAAAGCCCGTATTTAAGGGCTTTTGTGGAATACCATAACTAGATACTTTAACTAGCTCTTTAATTTTTTATAACTGTGAGGGAATTACGCCAAAAAAGAAGTAGTGTTTGACTATTTGGCTAAACTCTGAAACCGTAATGTTTTGATCCGCATCTTGAAGTCTTAGATATGCTAAAACCTCTTTTACTATACTTGCTTGTAAATTCATTTAACATCCTTTGTTATTACGTTGCCGCAATGTTTACATTGCTCAACAAACGTATAGTTTTTAAGTGTGATAATTTTGTTTCTATTTTTTTTGAGTTCTGATTTAATAATATCAATAGGGATATGTATCTCTCTGATGATGGCAGCATGACCACACATTAAGCACTCTCCAGGTCCGTAGGGAAATCTTATAGTAATCATCCAAGTGCCTCATCAATAGCAATCACGAGATCTCCACAATATAAATCCCTCTCATCATAATGTAATCCTTTATCAGAGTAAACTTTAATATCATAGAGATCTGATCCGTTAAGTGTTATTTCAACGGTAGCACGTTCTTTTATTTTTGGATTATTTTGTACCAAAAGCTTTAAGCCGCCTAAATGTTCCTCACTCTCTGGGATAGAATTAACTTTTGATGTTCCCCAGGCAAAAATTGCCATGTGATCCAAAGTTCTTATTTGATCTAGTATATTTTGAGCTATATCCATATTAATCTCCTTTAGTTTATATGTATTATTATATCCTAAAAGTTCTTAACTTTTATTAAAAATTATGAATACTTAATAAATATTAGTATTTTTTCATAACTTTTATTAACATTGCACCAAAAAGAAGAGATCCCTATAGGGTAGAAAAGAAAGATAGATCTGGAGATATGTATTTAAAGGGAGGTATGAAAGGAGGGTTTGCTTTTTACTTCTAAATTCCTCCTCTCTTTGTAAAAGATTGATATGACGGATCACAAGATCAGGAACATCCATATCCCCGCCCATTAGATCCGAGAGTTCATCTTCATTGTTTAGGCATAAATGCACTATTGCAGCATCCCAGTTATCACCGCAGTAATGCTCTACAAAGTTTTGTAGTATCAATGCCTTTTTCTCAAAAATTGTCATGCTGTTTCCTCCTTTTTTTCTTTTGGTGTATATATATTTCTATTAGTATTCTTATCTCTATAGTTATATATATTTATATATGTGTCCATAATCTGGACGGGATTGTCCACAATATGGACAAAACAATCCATAAAAAAGACAAGATAATCTATTTTTTGGATACTCGTCCAAATTTTGGACAACTGTCTAAAATGGATTTTTTTTTGCCATTAGTCAGCCTTCTTACTATAAATGGAAAAAACATGAAAATAGACCTATTTTTGATTTGTTAGAATATGCATTTTCAAAATCTGATTTGGAAGAATGGA
>JAFGVX010000060.1 GCA_016937775.1 Campylobacterales bacterium
CATTAACAGAAGTTAAAAGCGTAGCCGCTAAAAGTGTTGATAGTCCGATTTTTTTAAATGTATTTTTCATAATGATTTTCCCTTATTAGATGATAAATAGGGCTGCCGCATAACCTGCCGCAGCCGTGAGAATGGGTATCAAAACAGATACCCACCACCGATTGCCATTTTTTGCTTGTTCCGTCGAGATCTCCGATTGTCTCCGAGCGTATTCCATAGTTTCATCAATCTCTTTTTTATACGCATCCAAACGGTCAAAAGCGTTGTTTACCGCCTTTGAGATCTTGATCTCCGCCAACTCTTTAGCGTCATTCTGAAAACGAAGCCTTGCAGCTTCCATATCTTGCATCTGCTGCACAAAGAGAAGATCAATTTTTGTCATATGGTGAGCCATTACAATTTCGTTAGCCGTAAGTAGCGAGAAAATTGGATCCTTTGGACTTGTGGCGATGCCATGTACTCGCCTGATGGTATTCAATATCTCATTTACTTTTTCTTCTTCTGTCATTCTGTTTCAGCCTCCTTTTTTTGGGTTGTGGTAGATCCAGTAGGGATGATGATGTCTAGCATCTGCCAGTAGTCATTTTTGACTTTCTGGAGGCGGCTTTTATCCAAGATGTTAAATGAGTCGTCCATGTTCACATCCGAAAAGGTCTTTCTGGATTTCTTGAGCCGTTCTATTGCATTGGAGAAAAGCACGTCTCTTTTCCTCATGTACACTAGTCCAAAGATCTTCTCTTTGTGTTTGGTGTACTGCTCGATCTCTTCAAAGCTATTCCCTTGGTTATCTCTAAGTTCTCCGAAGTGCTCATTTGCCCATACCACAAAAGAGCAGCTATCCCCAAATGCAGCGATCATCTGATCCATTCCGTTGATACAGTCATCCTGGCTTTGACCACCTGCTATGGGAATATGAATAAAAATGTTGTAGGTACTTCCCAAAATCTCAAAGATCCCGCTTTCGTTTATATATTGGAAGTAAGGAGTAAATGTGGAGGCTCCGATGTCTATCACAATATGTTTGTTTTTGGTTTTTTCACTTTCGAGTAGAAACATCGTGAGATCATCGAATTTTTTAATATCCACCTCTTGACCGTCGGACATAATGGATAAAAAAGTCACATCCAAGCTCTCTATATCGCTTAGTGAGTGGTTGTTAAAATCGGTGTCTATACCTAAGGCTTGATTTTTTGATTTGTCGGATATAAACTCCAAAAGTAAGGCGGAAATAAAGCTTTTACCTATACCCCCTTTAGCGTTCATAATAATGTTTAGATTTTGTTTTTGTTTCATTTTATTTGTCCTTTTTTTAGTTTATTTAGTGCCTTAAAGGCTTGTTCCTCGATAGATAGGTATTTGCAAAAATCTATTTGCTGTGCTATCATTGCTTCATGCAAACTCTTATTCTCTGCTTCCAGGCTAGATTTTCGGGTTTGCTTCTTACTTCTAAATTCCTCCTCTCCTTGTAAAAGATTGATATGACGGATCATAAGATCAGGAACATCCATAGCCCCACCCATAAGATCCGAGAGTTCATTTTCATCTGCCAGGCATAAATGCACTATTGCAGCATCCCAATTGTTACCGCAGTAATGCGCTACAAAGTTTTGTAGGATCAATGCTTTTTTCTCAAAAATTGTCATGCTGTTTCCTCCTGTTTTTTAGATTGATACCATTCGTATAGATCTTTCTTTTTGTAGTTATAATCGTCTGTTCCATCATCAAAGAATAAATGTATTGAGCTACCCGCATCCACAACTCGAATTATTGTTTTTTCGCTGATAGTTAAACCAATGAGTAAAGAGTAATCAAAAGTATCAATTTTCTTTTTCTCTTCATCAAGGAGAGCCTTTTCGATCTTTTTCTGTTTCCAATCTTCAAAAGTTTCTATAGCTTCTGGATCATTGGTTTTGATCTTTTTTCTCATTGCAGCTTTATAGCTTTGTGGATTAGAGGCAGTTGATGAATATTCAATTAACCACTTTTCAAGATAAACATCATTCTCTATCTCTGTGTCTGTCTCTATTCTCTTCTCTCTGTCTCTATTCTCTAGAGTCACTTTTTTGTCACATGATGTAACAGCCGTGTCACATTGTGACGCTATGAGGTTTTGATCTTTATCTCTTAGCTTTCTCATTCTTGCTGCTGATGCACCCTCTGATCCTATGTTTTCCGCAGCATACGGTAGATAATATTGTCCTTGTTCCTCCATACCAATAAGCATTTGATGACTTGATATGAACTCTAAAACAATTCTTACTGTTTGAGGGTCTTCTCTTATCTCCATTGCAATTTCTTCTTCAATCGTTGCAAAGACACCTTGATAAACTATCACACCTCCAGTTGGGATACTGTAAGTTAATATTTTGATAAAAGTAAGAAGATATTTGTCTCCACCACCAGGAATGTTTTGTAACTTTCTTATTCTAAGATTATCAAAAAAATCTCTTTTGAATTTAAGCCAGTAATAGCGTTTTTCTTTTGCCATTATTCAGCCTTGTCTTTTTTTGCTTTTTTTATATTTGAAGCTAAATATTCTAAAATCCATTCTTTTTTGTAAACGACTTTGGTTCCGATTTTTGTGTAAGTTAATTTTCGTTTTGATCTTAGATTATTTTGTGTAGTTGTTGATATACTGGGTAATCCATCAATACCATTTTCTACATCTTTTGGTGTGATCCATTGTGCCATTAATACTCCTTTTAATAATTTTAAAATAGACTTTTTATTGTTTAAAAATACTAAATATCACAACAATTGTCTTTATATGAGACAAATATTGCCATAAAATACTAATTCTGTCAATACTTTTTAATACCTTTTGATACTTTTTTATATTTTTTTGTTCTTATAAGGTATAATTAGGAGACAAAAGGAGTATATTTTGAGAAAAGATGAAGTTTATGGAAAAATATTAGATATAAGCAAAGCAACATACTTTAAACAAGTTAAAAAAAATATTCCTATATATGAACTATTGGATAGATTTCCACTTGAAGAATTAGAAGAGTTTGCAAATACAGGAAAACTAAAAAGTTTGCAGCACTATGAAGTCTGGAAAAATAGTTCTAGAGCAAAAATAAATCTTTCTCATAAGCTACATAACCTTTTAACAGGAAAAAGTGGTGAATTTATAAAAAATGAAAAGTTGATCTCATTTATTTGTGGACTTTTTATTACATTTAGGCAAATGAGAAATGAGGGGATGACTCCACGTGATTTTGATCAGATTGTTTGGTCTCCCAAAGAAATTTCCTTTAATGAATTGTATAGCCTATTTATTTTGACACATAATAAAGGTAATTTATTAGAAGAGCTTAGTAAAAATCATACTGAAAAATATGTTTTTGAAGATTTGCACAATTTGTTATCAATTACAGATGAGGAATCGCATTACTTAGCTTATATGATGGAAAATCACTTAATGAGTTTAGTTGAATGGGCATTAAATAATGATGCAATATATATTTTTCAAGCAAAGGGATTAGTTGTACTATCTTTACTCCTTATGGCTACTGACTGGCATCAAGATTTAGAGATGGAAAAAATTATCAAGATAGTATTACCTGATGAAGTCATAGAACAAATAAACAAAACATCAAGTATGTCAAAGCTATTAAAAATATACCATGAACAAATTACAGATTTGATAAACTATACGGCTTAAATCTCATCCCTCTTAATATTTTTCGTACTGCCGTTGTATATCTTTTTCTGCTCTTGCTTTCGAGGATCTAAAATAATTGGTCCTGGAGAGGTCTCTTTTTGTGTTTGCATTGGATCTGCTGCACCTGGTGAAGCCTGGAGTAGGGTATCTTCATTTACAGGATCA
>JAFGVX010000061.1 GCA_016937775.1 Campylobacterales bacterium
ATGAATCCAAAACAAGACTCTAGACTAACACCACCATCAACAGAATTTTCCATGTTGGACTATGAATGTTCATATCTGCCTGAGAGAACTGTAAGAATGCGCTACAGATATGTCTTTAATCCAAATAAAACATTTCTCTCTGCAGTCATTAAAAGAGGCTGGCGAAGATTTGGAAAATTCTATTTTCATCCCATATGCAACGGTTGTAATGAGTGCAAGAGCATTCGTATTGATGCAAAATATTTCACACTTACAAAAAGTCAAAAAAAGACACTATCTAGAAACAAAGACACACAAATCGTCATACAAAAACCGACAATGACAAAAAGACATATCGAGCTTTACAATCTCTATCATTTTCACAAACAAAAAAATGACGGTTGGCGATATAAAGCGATAACCTTCCGAGAATATTATGAAAATTTTGTTGATGGGGCAGGTGATTTTGGAAGAGAGGTGCTTTATTATAGAGATGATAAACTCATCGGTGTTGATCTTATTGATATCATAGATGACGGAATCAGCTCTATATATTGCTATTATGATCCTGATTATAGTCGCTACTCTATAGGCACTTTTTCTCTTCTCAAACAGGTTGAACTTGCAAAGCAGATGCACTTATGTTGGATATATCTCGGTTATTGGGTTGAAGGGTGTAAGCCATTTGCATACAAAACGAACTACAACCCACAAGAGATACTCGATGGCTTCCCGCCTCTAGAAAACAAACCGGAGTGGCGAGAGGTTAAAATCTCCTGTCAAAACTAAAATAGATTCTGTTTTTATCGAATGCAAAGATGTTGATATTGCTTTTTACATGCGTATATTCAAAATTTATCTTTGGCATCACGCCCCAAAAATACCAATCACGCTTCCATAATGATATATCATAACTATACTCTTTATCATGCCTTTGTATGCCATAAATATTTGGGGCATCATCATAGACTTTATTGGCATAATTCGCACTTATCTTAGTAGAAAATGCAAAAGGTATATCTTTTGCAAAACCTATCCTTATGGCACTTCTTGTGAATGACTCACTTCGCTCTTTTGTATGGTTATCATACTGATCAATACCGCCAAAAAGCATAAAACTCGGCGAAAAAGAATACGATGCACCAAATGAGCCAAAACTATACCATCCATCTAAAAAAGTGCGTTCATCATAACTATTTTTCCCAAGCTCAAGAGCAAAAGAATTTTGAAATTTACGACTCCACAGATAAGAAAGTGAAGTTCTTGTACCCCACGATTGACTATAAGGATTGTTACCAAAGAGGCGCTCTTGGAAAAAAGGCATCAATGCGAAACTCTTTTTAGCATCTTCCCATCTATAACCAAAAGAAGCTCTAGCGACAAAATCATCAAACTCATCATACTCTTTATAAGCTTTTCCATACATGCTCAAAGAGCCTACAAGCACATGATTGTCTTTAAGATTGATATTTTTCTGCATCCACAAAGCGTACCCTATCCCTCTGTCATGTTTTGGTAAACTCTCTTCACTTCTCTCAAAAAGCCAATTCCCCAACTTCATATATTTATCACTTGAAGTTTCATTGATATTATCATCGTCGATATAGTTCAAAGAGGCACTCCATTGAAAATCATTTTTCTTCTGGATAGCGAGGGTGTATTGATTGATAGTGCTTAGTATCTGCCGAGGAAGATAGGGTGTTGCTCTTAGTTTATCAAGCTGAAAGGAGGCTGCTTCATACTCCTTATTTTGAAAAAGAGCCTGCACAAGGTAGAGCCTCACAGGACCAAGCGTTGCATCCTTCTCAAGAAGTTGCCTATATCCGCTAATCGCATCTTTGTATTGGCCTTTTACAAAAGCCAAACGACTCTTCGCATAAAGGAGCAAATTGTCATCTTTGGTGGCAAGTGATTCATATAGTGGTATCAAATGCTCCACGATACTCCACTGCCCTTTTTGAACCGATTGATCCAATATTTTGGAAAACAGCAGAGGATTTGCAAGCAGATCCTCATCGTTTAAGGCTATCTTTTGCTTTTTATGCACAGCAGAGAGCATCTTGTTTCTTTTGATAGAAAACCGCTTGCTCGTCCGGTGTTTGTGTAAAATCAGGGATTAGCACCTCTTGTCTTGCAAAAACTACTATCGTTGACAATAAAAAGAGTGGAACTATATACTTTCTATACAAAAAACCTCAATTCAAAATATTGTAAAAAATCTATAAACAATAATTCCTTATTACTCTTTTTGTGCACCAAAAGAAAATCCGACATATCCACTTTCATCACCAAGAGTTCCAACTCCTCCCAACTCTTCAGCATTTGGACCAAAAAAACTTCCATGATAGTCACCTGCTGCCTCAGCCTCAAATGACACAGTGCCACTAAAATCACTGCCGACAATATTTGTCTCATCAAAAATCATTCCATCATCAACATTTCCACTAATTTTTCTCGAACCATAATCTACATCAAAAGTTACAGAGGCATCTAAAAAATCTCCCTCAGATAAAGTAGTAGTATGCCCATGATATGTTGCTGTGCCGGTTGTAGGCATAGAACTTGTCTTTTGCCCGACATAAAAGACTTCTCCTTCAGTGATATGATCTCCGGAACTAAAAGTATTATATGAAGCAATCACACCAAATCTAGAATAACTATAAGTAGTTCCACCGATATGTTGAGCAATGGCACCTTCTGTTGAGGTATAAAAAGTCCCTGCCGATATTCCATCAAGAGTTACATCTACGGGTGTACCTTTAAAATTATAAGTATACACTGCATCATCACCAACACCCACTACTGAAGCAACTCCGGCATCATCTCCTGTAGCCGCTTCAAGTCCAGTATATGTTGCAATTGTTGCAGTAGGCTCGGCACTGCCACTGCCACCGCCACCGCACGCACTCAATATCATTGCAATCACTATTACATAAAAAATATTCAATATTTTCATATTTACATCCTGTTATTATAATTTTATACAATGAATATTATCATAGTAACTTTAAAAGATTATAGTAATTAAATAAATTTTTATATATACTTTGCTTTTCTTATCCAATTATAAAAAAGTCTATCTGGATCAAGTCTTGCATCGATAGCTTTATCTGTAGCGATGTGATTTGCAAGCTCATTCGCACAATAAAGAGCAAAGACAAATCCTCGCGCACCCAATGCATTATGCACATAAATATTTGGAATGTATTTTAAGGGATATTTTCTGCCGTCGAGTATATTTGGAGAGTTTTGTAGCATATATTCTACATCAATAATCTTCCCCACAACAGGCATATAATCTCGATTAGAAGCACGCATACCACAATGCGTCCCGATAAGCTCAAAGTCACTGCTATCGATCAGGGAAGAGGCTTTCTCTAGAAGTCCCGTAACCGACTTATCATCACAAGGTATTGCCTCTTCAACATCAAGCTCATGCGTTGCACCTATCTTGATAACTCCATCAAAATTTGCAGATATGGAGATGTTTTTGTGCATCGAAAAGTCAAGTTTCAAATCTGTCTTAAAATCACCGCGATTGCCCCAGATACCCTTGATGCTCATATAACGGATATCGAGCAAATCTGTCTCATATCCTGTAGCAAGAACGATATTTTTAGCACTATGCTTACCGCATATCCAAAAACCATTCTCTTGATAAAGCTCTTTTATATCACTAAGATCAAGCTCAATACCTTGTGCCATCTGCTCACAAATACTTGGATTACAAATACCTGCTTGAGGAAATAAAATTGCCTCAAAATCGCTTTGAATGCCAAGCTCTTTGAGCATTTGAGGAGTATATATCTCATGTTTTAACGTGATATATCGTCTGTATATCTCAAATTTTTGAGCATCCTTGGCATCTTTTGGGATGCGCAAGATGCCACTTTGAAAAAAGTGGCCATTAAAATGCTTTTTATAGAGATCGTGAGCAAACAAAAATGCTTCATCACTGAGTTGTTTTATAGGCAGATTGATGCCCACTTTTGGAGAGAAAAAAGCACCCGCTGCCCCACTCCCGCCACTGGCAATTCCATTTTTATCGACAAGAAGAACTTTTTGATTTTTTTGCTTTAAAAAATAGGCTGTACTACACCCTGCGATACCTGCACCGATAACGATGGTATCATAGTGGTGTTTCATCTGACAATATCCTTTTCAAGAAGCAAAGCTCCTTGAAAATTCCTCTCACTAAAGCTTCGCCTTTGGCGAGAGAAACCTTTATTATTTTCATTCTTATATATGCATTTGGAACATAAAGGTTTCATCTAGATAGTTATCTCTTTTATATCGGCGATATCTTTGAAACTATTATATATTTGACCGATAGTTGCTTGTCGATTATTTTTCAAAGAGATATCATCACTATTGACCATAACTTTATCAAAATAGTTATCCAAAGAATCTTTCAAAGAAAAAAGTGCCTTTAGATTGTCTTCGTAACTCTCATAATTTTTTGAAGTTATCTCTTTGAACTTTGCATAAAGATTTTTTTCTTCATCCAACTCAAATTTACTCTCATCAATATCAAAACTAGTTACATCTTTTGATATATTTGCTACTCTTTTAAATGTTATAGAAATATCTTTAAAATCACTTCCACTAACAATGCTATTTAACGCTTCGCATTTTTTAAATATTTTAACTATATCACTTTCGTTTGAGCTTAAAACTGCATTTATAATCGAAGGATTCATATCTATACTTTTTGAAATTCTCTCCAACATAAATGCTTTTAATTGTTTTAAATCAAACTCTTTATACCCGCTTGAAAGCCCGTCTATCATCTCGTCTATATCAAAAGGTAAGTCGAACTCTAAAACGATTCTAACTATACCATTAACTGCTCTTCTAAGAGCAAATGGATCTTTAGAGCCTGTTGGGATTTTACCAACACTAAACAAACCTATGAGAGTATCAAGTTTTATAGACAGAGCAACAATAGCACTAAAAAGCGTGCTAGGAAGCTGCGCTCCCTCACCTACTGGCATATATTGTTCTTTGATTGCTAGACACACATCACTATCAAGATTTAAAGCATTAGCATAGTAGTACCCCATAAGCCCTTGAAGTTCTGTAAACTCATAAACCATTTCGCTTGTAAGGTCAGCTTTTGCCAGTCTGATAGCTTGACTTATTTTCGTACTATTAACGCCAAATTTATTTGCCAAATAAAGTGCAACTTTTTCTTCTCTCTCTATCTTATCGGCTACCGTTCCAAGCCCATCCATAAACTGCACAAGCTCAAGCCCATCAGTTTTAAGTCCTCTTTTAAGATCATTCTTATAAAAGAACATAGCATCACTAAGACGAGGCTTTAAAACTCTCTCGTTGCCTTCTATAACTTTGCTATAATCATCGCTCAAAGCATTGCTTACTACTATAAATTTATTCAAAAGTTTTTTGTCTTTAAATACAGGAAAATATCTTTGATTTTCTTTCATCGAAGTGATGATAACCTCCGGAGGAAGCTCAAGAAAAGATGCGTCAAAACTACCTAAAAGTGCTTTTGGATTTTCAGTGATTGCCACTACTTCATCTAGCAAATCTTCGTCTATCTCTATAGTGATATCGTGTTCTTTTTGGATAATTTCAAAATCTGCAAGTATCGACTCTCTTCTTTTGGTAGGTTTCAATACAACATTGCCATTTGCTAAGATGTCTTCATAATTGTCCATACTATCTACGCTTACAGACTCAAAACTTTTCATTCTATGCACATATGTGAAGATATCGCTCTTCACCCCAAAAAGCTCTACATCAATATTTTTATCATCCAATCTTACCTGCAACCATCTGATAGGTCTTATAAATTCATCACTTCTTTCGCCCCATCGCATCATCTTGCCAAAAGCCATAGAATTTATCCACTCTTGTATCATACTTTCTAATAATAAAGCGGTATCAATTCCCTCTTTTTTACTCTTGTAGTAAAGTACCTCTTTGCCCCTATCAACAGTTGTGGAGAGTTTATCAAAATCAACACCACATTTGGTGGCAAAACCTGCCCCTGCTTGAGTTGGAACACCCTCTTTTATGGCTATTGTTACAGGGGGTCCAAAAAGCTCAATCTCTGCATCCGCTTGTTTGAGTAGCATAGCATCATGAATCAAAACTAAGCGTCTAGGAGTATAGTAGAAGTGAAAATCAGACTCTAAAGAATATTTTTGAAGTATATTTCTCCAAGATTGCTCAATCTCTTTTAGATTTTTAAGCAATGGAAGTGCCGGAAGTTCTTCAACTCCAACTTCTATAAGTAGCGGTTTTGTCATAAATTTAGATCCCTAAAGAAAGATGAAAAGATTTTATCAAATCTTTACTAATGGCGCGTTTAGTCCTTATCTTCGTAACTATCAAGTATATCTTTGCGTCGCCCTTTTTCATCAAATTTATTGCTATAGTAATTTCTTACGATAACAAAAGTGATAAAAGCAAACAAAAATGTTGCAATCATATATAAAACATCTAACATACTATCCCTTAAAACTTTCAAAATTTTGTCTAATTGCCTCATACGTAACGATCCCCACACTGATTGCCAAATTGAGGCTTCGTCCCTCTTTGCCCATCGGTATAGTAATACATTTTTCTTTATAGGCATCGAGTACACTCTCATCGATGCCACTCACTTCGGAGCCAAAAAAGAGAAAATCTCCGGGTGCGAAAGAGGCATCAAAATAGAGCTGCTCGCTCTTTGTCGTTGCAAAGTAAAAATTGTCTTCTCCATTGTGAACCTCAAAAAAATCATCAAGACTCTTATAGAGTTTCAAATCAAGCTTATGCCAATAGTCTAGCCCTGCTCTTTTGACCTCTTTGTCATCTATGCAAAATCCCAAGGGCTCGATAAGATGTAGCGTTGCACCGATATTAACACAGAGCCTTCCAATCGTTCCCGTATTAGGTGGAATCTGAGGATTTACTAAAACGATATTAAACATTAAAAAACTATTGTTTTATTGCCGTTGATGAAAACTCTATCATTCAATACGATTGCAAGTGCACGAGAAAGCACGATCTTCTCCACATCTTTTCCGGCTCTTTGCATATCTTGCCAATTAAACCGGTGATTGACAGGGATAACATCTTGAGCGATAATCGGTCCCTCATCAAGATCATCCGTTACAAAATGCGCAGTTGCCCCTATGATCTTCACGCCTCGCTCATACGCCTGCTTATAAGGATTTGCACCTATAAATGCAGGAAGAAATGAGTGGTGAATATTGATAATTTTTCCTCGATAATAATTAACAAATAAAGGTGTTAAGATACGCATATATTTTGCCAATACAATATAATCAAACTCAAGACCACTAAGCAAATCTTGCAATACCTTCTCATGCTCTTCTCGCTCTAGACCATCAGCGCTTATGCAAAAATAGGGTATATCAAACCTTCTCACTAATCGTTCAAGATTATCATGATTAGAGACAACAGCGACAATCTGTGCATCAAGTTCACCGTCAGCTTCTTTGATAAGAATATCTCCAAGCACATGCGACTCTTTGGTAGCAAAGATAACAATCTTTTTTGCGGCAGGCTCTATTACTTTTATATTTGAGTTAAGTGGCAACACGACACTAATTTTTTCTTGAAGTTCTTTGGTGTCAAAATGTCCTGCCACAACACTTCTCATAAAAAATCTTTTGTTATCGGGATCTACAAACTCTCTATTGCTCTCAATATTGAGAAGATTGTCGAAAAATACTTTAGAAATTTTATAGACTAAACCTTTCTCGTCAGGACAATCTATCAAGACTCTTGCACGCATACTCTCACTCATATATCAATCCTTTATATAAGATGCTACTACATCTCCCATTTGAGAACATGAACAAATCTCTTTTGCACTATATGCACCGATATCCCCTGTGCGATACCCCTCTTTAAGACTCATCTTTACGGCTTCGTCAATCATATCTGCTGCTTTACTCTCACCGAGTGAATAGCGCAACATCATAGAGGCACTTGAAATGGTTGCAAGCGGATTAGCAATATTTTGACCTGCAATATCAGGAGCTGATCCGTGAATCGGCTCATATATGCCAATTTGTGAGCCTATACTTGCACTTGGAAGCAGTCCGATAGAACCACTGAGCATACTCGCAGCATCGGAGAGAATATCACCAAATATATTACCTGTGAGTATCACATCAAATTGCTTCGGATTGCGAATAAGCTGCATGGCTGCATTATCGACATACATATGTGAGAGTTCAACTTCGGGATACCCTTTTGCTATATCTATAACGATATCTCTCCAAAATTGACTCACCTCTAAAACATTTGCTTTATCGACAGAACAGACTCTTTTATCTCGTTTCATAGCTATCTCAAAAGCAACATGAGCTATGCGCTTGACCTCTTCTTTTGTATAAATCATTGTATTGTAGGCTCTATCTTCAAGCTGCTCTCTCGGTTGTCCAAAATAGATGCCACCTGTGAGCTCTCTAACAACCATGATATCTACCCCTTGAAGCACATCAGGCTTTAGCGTAGAAGCATCAACAAGCTCATCATAAACCATAGCGGGACGTAGATTGGCAAATGTTCCCATATGTGCTCTAAGCGCTAAAAGTCCACTTTCAGGTCTTAGATGTCGCTCCAACATATCCCACTTAGGTCCACCGATTGCTCCAAAAAGAATAGCATCACATAGCATCACACCCTCTTTTGTCTCTATCGGAAGTGGAACACCTGTTGTGTCAATAGCTTCTCCACCCAAAAGCATTCTTTTATATTCAAAATCGATGTCAAAAACTTGACCGACTTTGTTGAGTACTTTTATCGCTTCGTCAACTATTTCAGGACCAATACCATCGCCTTTTATAACACCTATTTTATAGTTTTTGCTCATGCCTTTGCCTCCATCTCTTTTTTGGCAAATTCGATAAGCCCGCCCGCATCTACAAGACTCTGCATAAACTCAGGAATTGGATTGAACCTATATACTTTATCTTGCGTAAGATTGATGATCTCTCCGGTGCTCATATCTATCTTGATTGTATCACCTTCTTGTATCTCGCTAGCCTCTTTAAGCTCAAATATTGGGAGTCCCATATTAAAAGCATTTCTATAAAATATGCGTGCAAAAGTTGGAGCAATAACAGCACTAATGCCTGCCGCTTTAAGTGCAATTGGTGCGTGCTCACGACTACTGCCGCATCCAAAATTTTCACCCGCAACCATAATATCTCCTGATTGCATTTTATTTACAAAATCAGGATCAGCATCTTCCATGACATATTTTGCCAAATGTTTAGGGTCACTTGAATTGAGATATCTTGCCGCTATAATGAGATCTGTATCGATATTTTCTCCAAATTTCCAAACCTTTCCTTGCACGCTTTTTCCTTTTGACTAATTTTCGGCGATTATACCTAAATTTACCCCAAAAACCTCTTTTTTAATTGTTTTATCTATAAAATTTCGGTATAATATCTCCTTTCAAAAAATGAGCAAAAATTTGTAAAACACTGCAAAATTTTAACTAAGGAAATCACACCAATGCCTCAAAAAGACAATATGACAAAAATAGAAAATCTAATCAAATCGAAGAAAAAAGGTGATGTTCTTACATTTGAAAATATTGCAAAAGAGTTTAAAAAACCACTCACACAAGCACAAGCAAAAAAGATAAAAAAACTCGCCCTTGATAATAAAAAACAGATAGTTAGTGCTTCGGAATATGCTCAATATATCACAGATAAAAGAAAAGCAAAGAGAGAAAGTGATAGAAAAAAACAGGTGGAAGACAACTCAGAAGAGGAATTCGATCTTGCAAAAGAGAAAGAGCTTTTAGAATGGAGTCGAAGTGACAGCCCTGTAAGGATGTATCTTCGAGAAATGGGCAAAATCCCACTTCTTACAAAAGATGAAGAAGTTGATTTGAGTATTCAGATAGAAGAGGGGGAAGATATCATTCTAGATGCTATCTGCTCAGTTCCTTATCTCATCCAATACATTCTCAACTATAAAGAACCACTTCTCAATAGAGAAAGACGCGTAAAAGAGCTTTTTAAAAATTTTGAAGATAGTGATAGTGATGATAGCGACAACGATGATGATGACAACGACAATAGTGGCAATGATGATGATAGTAGCGATAATACGGATGATGATAGCGATAATCGCGTCGAAGCAAAAGACGATAAAAGAGTTCTTCAAGTAGTTGGTAGTTTTAATGATCTCGAAAAAGCAAAAAAAGATTGGGAAAAAGCAAGAAATGAGCTTCTCAAAATTTGCGATATTGAAGATGAAAATTCCGATAAACTCTTTTTTGAAAAATTAAAAGTTGCACAAAAAAAAGAAACGCTTAAAAAAGCACTTATAGAACTCGGACCGACAAGTAAACTTATTAATGAACTCGTAAAAGCTATGGAAACAGCTCTCACAAGTGATGATAGTTTTGAAAAAGAGTTGAGCAGATTGGAATACAAACTTCCACTTTTCAATGATACTCTCATCAAAAATCACCAAAAAATACTCAAAAATATTATCAATATGGATAAAGACGATATAGCAGCTGCTGTTCCTGAAACTACAATGGTAAGCACTTACATGGAGATTAAAAAGCTTTTTGAAACACGAGAAGCAAGCAAGGGTGGTTTTGATCTTACGCCGGAGAAACTCTCAGAGATACTCAACCAAATACGCCAAGGGAAAGAAAAGAGTGAGCGCGCCAAAACGAGGATGGCAAAAAGTAACCTCCGACTTGTCGTCTCTATAGCGAAAAGATACACCAACAGAGGCTTACCTTTTCTTGACCTTATCCAAGAGGGAAACATCGGGCTTATGAAAGCTGTTGATAAATTTGAGTATGAAAAGGGATATAAGTTTTCGACCTATGCTACTTGGTGGATCAGACAAGCAATCAGTAGAGCCATCGCCGATCAAGCAAGAACCATCAGAATCCCTATTCATATGATAGAGACGATTAATAGAATCAATAAAATCATCAGAAAACACCTTCAAGAGACGGGAAGCGAGCCTGATCTTGACACCATCGCACAAGAGGTTGGACTCTCTGTTGATAAAGTAAAAAATGTTATCAAGATAACAAAAGAACCCGTAAGTCTTGAGACTCCTGTTGGTGATGAAGATGATGGAAGATTTGGTGACTTTATTGAAGATAAAAATACCATAAGCCCTACAGAATCTGTCCTCAGAGATGATCTCAATAATCAGATTGACGATGTACTTGATCAGCTTAACGAAAGAGAGAAAGCAGTCATACGAATGCGCTTTGGCTTGCTTGATGATGAAAGTGACAGAACGCTTGAAGAGATAGGCAAAGAGCTTAATGTAACGCGTGAGAGGGTCAGACAGATAGAGTCTTCTGCTATCAAAAAACTCAAGCATCCAAAAGTTGGAAGAAAACTCAAAAACTATATAGAAGAGTAGTATGCGCTTCTTTGCTCTTATAATCGGCACAGAAATACTCAATGACAGAAGAGAAGACAAGCATCTCCCTTTTCTCAAAAAAGAGCTAGCAAACTACGGTTATAGCCTAGAGGGTGTCTTTTTTATCGCCGATAAGAGTGAACTTATCATCAGTGCAATAACCCTTATCGCATCCATGGAAGATGCAGTATTACTCTCTTTTGGAGGTATCGGATCTACTCCTGATGATCTCACAAGAGAGTGTGCAGCAATCGCACTTCGAGACGGCAATCTTTACGAACACAAAAAAGCAAAAGAGATTATAGAAAGTAAATTGGGTGAAAAAGCCTATCCGCATGCTATCAATATGGCATATCTCCCTAAAAACAGCGACATCATAGACAATCCATTTAACGGGATGCCTGCATTCTCTCTAGATAACCGTTTCTTCTTTATGCCCGGTTTTCCAGAGATGAGTCATCCTATGAGTAAAAAAATACTCACTTCACTCATCAAAGAGCCAAAAAAAACTTTTAGATACTCACTCACGGCACTCTGCAAAGAGAGTGAATTTATAGAGATTATGAACCAAGTACCAAGCGATGTTGAGTGCTCTTCCCTGCCAAAAATTTATAGTGACGGACCGCGTGCTGTTCTCTCTGTTTCATCGGAAAATGAGCAGAGTGCCAAAGATACATTTGCTATGTTTGTCGCGCACCTCGATACAAGAAGTATCATCTACTCTCTTTACGATGAAGAAGCACGCTGACACAACAACTCTTTATCTATTTTATGCTAATATTGCGCAAATTTAATAGAGGAGCTTTCTAAATTATGAATATAGAAAAAATTGGACATGGAGAAAGTCCGGATGAGATAAAGGTAGTTATTGAAGTGCCATTAAACTCAAATATAAAATATGAGATAAATAAAGATTCAGGAGCTGTTGAAGTTGATAGAGTCCTCTACTCTGCGATGCACTATCCTGCAAACTACGGCTTTATACCAAATACCCTCTCTGATGACGGTGACCCCGCTGATGTACTTGTATTGTGTGACTATACACTTCAGGCAGGCTCAGTGATAACATGCAGACTTATCGGAGTGCTTTTAACCGAAGATGAAAAAGGTGGAGACGAAAAACTCCTTGCAGTCCCATCAAATAAAATTGATCCAAGCTATGCAAATATCAATGATATCAATGACCTTGCGCCACATAAACTTAGTAGAATCAAAAATTTCTTTGAAACATATAAAATGCTTGAGCCAAATAAATGGGTAAAAGTAGCAGGTTTTGAAGATAAAGCTTCTGCTACAAAAATCGTAGAAAAAGCGATCAAAAACTACAAATAACCTCTCTCTCCTGAACTCTTGTTCGGGATCTCAATCTTTTTCTTTATATAGCACAATCATATAACCCAATCTATTGGTATTTTGGATGATATCTTTTCCTATTATCTTTTTCAAACGATGCATAAATGTTCTGAGTGTTATAGGGTTGATTACCTCCCCCCAAAGAGCCAAGCTGAGAATATCGTTTGTTACTGTCCTAGAAGGTGTTTTACAAAGTAGATCAAGTAATAAAATCTGTCTATTATTGAGTTTAATTTCCTTCTCATCCCTTATAAGTCTTTTGAGTTCCATATCAAAATAGATATTTTTAGCCAACTGATAACGCATTATATCTGTTTTTTTATCGTAACTATTTTCTCTTTTCTTTGCTAGTGCTATCTTGATGTTTGCTAGTATCTCTTTTTCATTATAGGGCTTTACTATGTAGCCGTAACAATTTGAATCAATAGCATAATCTATCATCTCATTATCGGTATAAGCGGTTAAAAATATAATGGCAATATCTGGTGCAATTGATTTTAGTTGAAGTGCAACCTCGCTTCCGCTAATGCTATCTTTGAGCATAATATCCATTAAGACAATATCGGGATTGATAGTTGGTATCTTTTTGAGAGCATCTTTACCATTATTTATGATATCGCACACATCATATCCGCCATTTTGAAGGATATTTTTGAGATATTCTGCCGCTATAAGTTCATCTTCTACGATTACAACACTATGCATCACTTATCCTATCTTTAAAAGTAAATCTATACTTCACGCCATTATCGCAAGCAACATCTAGCATACCGTCAAACTCCTTGATTATCAATTCTATAAGTTTCATACCAATTCCTTTTGAGAATGTAATCTTATCTGTATCAATTGCTTCTTCCCCGTTGTCACTAAATTCAAATTTGTAAAATTTATCATCTTTTTTACAAGAGAGTTTCACCATAAGATTGTCTTTATATCTCGCATATTTTAATGAATTTGTAATCATCTCATTTAAGATTAGTCCCATTTTTAGCATCATCTCTAAAGGGAACTTTACATCTTGGGAAAGCATCTCTATCTTAGAATCTTTTTTATCAAAAAGTTCACAGATATGGGAGAAAAGTGTTTGAGCATATTGATTGAAACTTATATTTGAATAATCTTCATGCCGATAGAGCATCTCATGTGCCATAGACATGGTTTCGATCTTTAATCTGTTTTTGATAAGTATATCTCTTGTATGCTTCTCCTCTTTGAGTGCTTGTAGTCCAAGAATAGAGGCTAAAACATTGAGGTTATTTTTCACTCTATGATGCACCTCTTTTAGAAGTATCTCTTTCTCTTTGTTTGATTTGAAGAGCTTATTGTAAGAATTTTCGAGATTGGCATAATAAAAAACACCAAATGCCACCATAAAAATCATAGAGATGATAAAAGCTGACATTGCATCTATATTATGCAAAAACTCATTATTTGAATCCATATAACCCACAAGAAGCAAAATGATAATGATAAAAAAATGTATGGCAGTTTGAATAAACGCTGCTTTGAATGGAAAAAGAGTATAAAAAGCTAATGGGAGTAATATAGAAAAATAGAAGTTCCAATAAGCAAAATCGCTAAATATTATAAGTAGATAAATTTCTATGGGACCTACCCAAACACCATAAAATCCGATGTTTAGATTTTGTGTTTTATATGTAAATAAAAAGATAGTGGAAGATATTATCACGATAAATGTCTCAATATATCCGGCGGTATAATTTTGATGTGAAAAATCTACAATCATAGCTAAAAGATTTACAAAGATAAATGTCGTATAAAATCCATATACCAATACTTTCTCAAAGCTATTTATCTCAATAAATCTTTTAAAACTGCTTATCATCTATACGCCCAATCTAGATTAATTGAAAAAATTATAGCTAAATTCAACAAAAACTATAACGGGAACACTTTTAGAACACTTAACGGATTATAATGTTTATTAAAAAAAACAAAAGTACTGAAGGAGATATTTTGAAAATGATAAATAAGATGAGTTTGATATTGTGTGTTGCTATTTTTACAGGATGTGCCACAAAAGATTTGCCTGCATCTAAACCATTTAAAACAACGATAATTCATATCAATGACCACCATTCTCATATTGACGGTGAAAAAATGTCTCTCAAGATAAACAATAAAGCAGTAGATGTATATATTGGCGGGTTTGCAAGGGTAATATCTAAGATAAAAGAGCTACAAAGCAATAGTGTCAATCCAGTAACTTTACATGCAGGGGACGCACTTCAAGGAACCATGTACTATACGATTTTTAAAGGCGAACTTGATGCTAAGCTCATGAACTTAATCACATGGGATGCATTTGAGCTTGGTAATCATGAGTTTGACGATGGAGATGAGGAGTTGCATAAATTTCTCAAGTCATTAGATACATCCATACTTGCTTCAAATATAAAAGCAAATCAAAAATCACCTCTTTATAATGATTTAAAACCATACAAAATCATCACAAAAGACAACCAAAAAATAGCAATAATAGGCATAGATGTAGCGTATAAAACAAAATATTCATCGAGACCAAGTAAAAATGTAGAATTTTTTGATGAGATACAGAGTGTCAATAAGCACATACAAGAGTTGAAAGCCGAGGGTATAAATAAATTTATAGTACTAAGTCACTTTGGATTTGAAAATGATATAAAACTCGCTTCACAAATAGAAGGAGTTGATGTTATCATCGGAGGGGATTCACATACATTGATGGGAGATTTTGATATGGTTGGTCTTAAAAGTACTACCAATGATTATCCAAAGATAGTGAAATCAAAAGACAATAAGAAAGTTTGCATAGCCCAAGCATGGCAATATTCATATCTAGTAGGCTCTTTAGATGTGGAATTTGACAAGTATGGAGATGTAACAAAATGTTCCGGAGAGCCGATACTTCTCGTCGATAGCAACACACAAAATAGAAATCTGCTCGATACCGTCAAATCAAATTCACAATTACAATTGGTCGATGAAGATAAAAAAGCTTTGGAGATAATCAAAGGATATAAAAGTAAGTTGGATAAAAAGCAAAAAGAGATAGTTGGATTTAACAAAGAGTATATAGGACACAATAGGATACCCCTAGATAAGAGTGATGGCGTATGTTCTTTAAAATACGGTAGTGAAATAGCGCCGCTTATCGCAAAATCGTTCTATATGAAAAGTAAAAAAGCATCATTTGCCATACAAAATGCAGGTGGTGTCAGGAGCGGTTTAAAATCCGGTAATATCACTATCGAAGATGTTTATAAACTATTACCATTTTCAAATACATTGATAGAGTTTAACATGAGTGGCAAAGAGGTAAAAGAGCTTTTAGAAGATGCCTTTAGCTCCACATTTGACAAATCATCAAGCGGAGCTTTTGTATATGGATATGGCATAAGATATGATGTGGATAGCAAGCAATCAAAAGGAAATAGAGTATCAAATATTGAGGTGCTCAATAAAACTATAGATAAATTTGAACCTATGGATTTTGATAAAAAATATATAGTCGTTACCAATTCTTATATAGCGGACGGAAAAGATGGATATGAGAAATTTGCAGCTATAAAAGATAAAACAGATACTTATTATGACTATGCAATGAGTTTTGTTGATTTGATAAAATCTCGTCCAAATATCGTGCCAGTCAAACAAGCATATCGCCCCATAAAGTCATTTAAGTGATAAAAGTATCATTTGCAACTATTGTCTTTTTTAAACTCAGCAGGATTTGATTGCAAAAAAGCATCAACCCCTACCGAACAAACTATATGTTCTGATAAAAGTTTGAGCTTACTGGATGATGCTTTGAGCATGAGTTATGATTATGTTATCAACGGTTACAAATTTGGTTATCCAATTTACGATGAAGCAGAGATAGAAACGATAAAAAAAGCTCTCAAAAAAGAGCAAAGAGCATTTATAAAAAATAGAGAAGAGTGTAAAAATAATATATATTGTATAAGAGAAAAAACCAATAAGCAAATAGAAGTTTTAAATAAAAAGAGTAAATGCGACCACCATGGGTGTTTCAATATCTTGGGTGCTTCAAATGTTTTAAAAGATAGATCAGTAATGGAAGATGCTTATTTGAAACTATATAAAACACTCACATTTAAAGGTAGAGAGAAACTAAAGATTGAACAAGAAATATTTGAAAAAGATATAGAAAAAAAGTGGAATCAAAATATAGAAAATAGCATATGCGGTTCAGATAGAACTTTGTGTTATGCGGATGAGTCTCAAATGTTACAAGACAGAACTAAATATCTCCAAGATGCACTAAAATGACAAAATGAAACAGTTTAAGAACATTTTTGAGTGTATAATTAGAGACAATAATTTAAATTAAGAGAGTGGAGCGATGGATCATTTTACAGAAAAAAGTTATACGGGATACGGACAAAATATTGGCAATTCTTTAAAGGGAATTTTCTTTGGATTTATTCTTTTGATAGGCTCCATTGTATTACTGTGGTGGAATGAAGGCAGAAGCGTTGAGCAATCAACTGCACTCAACGAGATGAAAGCAAAAATCATCACACTTTCAGATACAAAATATGCTACTGAGTATGAAGGAAAAGCGGCACTTGTTCAAGGAGAAGTTAAACCATTAAATGAACTCGCTGATAGCACTTTCGGTATCAATTTTGATGGATTAAAACTCAAACGAATAGTTACAATGTATCAATGGAGGGAAAACAAAAGTAGTAAAAGTGAAGATAAGTTAGGGGGTGGCACGGAGACTGTGACCACATATGATTATGTTAAAGAGTGGTCTTCGTCTGAGATAAACTCTGATGCCTTTAGACATCCCCAAGGACATCAAAATCCAAAAATGCTCTATAGAGACGAAACATTTGTAACCGATGCAAAAATGGGAGATTTTCATTTGGATAAAAAGGTTGTAGACCATATAAGTGCATCGGAAGATTATGTAGGATTACACCCGACATCAGATCTAAATATGACAAATCATCAAAATTTTCTTTATATAGGAAAAAACGCTCAAAAACCACAGATTGGAGATATAAAAATATCATACAAAGTAGCTTCTAGTGGTATCTATAGTTTTGCTGCAAAAATACAAGGCGAAACACTTACTTACTATACAACTAAAAACGGTAAAAAATTTATCTTCGTTCGAGACGGTAAAGTTACAGCAGAAAGTATTTTCGATAGCGAACTCGAATCTAATGCTATATTGACATGGATACTCAGAGGTGTTGGGTTGACATTGATGTTTGTTGGATTTTCCACGATGATGAACATCCTATCTACATTGGCAAAGGTTATACCAATGTTAGGTTCATTAGTTGGTGGTGTGACCGGTATCATTGCCGGTATATTGACATTAGTTCTCGGCTCATTTGTTATAGCATTAGCATGGCTTAGCTCTAGACCGTTATTGTCACTCGGTATTTTAGCCGGAGGTGTGATCATCGCTATAAGCATCGCAAAATTTGGAAAGAAAAAAGAAGCACAAACCAATGATAAAACATCCACCTAAAGAGATTTAACATCCAAAAAGCAGAGAAATAAATGGGAAAACAGACTTTATTACATATGGGGTTATGTCTTTGTTTTTTATTGATGCCATCATTCGCAGAGATGAAAAGCGAAATCACCCCATCGCAAAAAAACCATGATATTGCCTGCAAATTTGACTTTACAAAAACACAAAAAGCAACTATATATCTTGATTTGATTCAAAAAGAGGTATATATTCAATGGAATGGGAAAAAGTATGAACTTCTAGATATCACAAAGGAAATAATTGACAGTAGTAGTTTTTTTGCTGAAAACATTGATTTTGATGATTTAAATTTTGACGGATATCAAGACATAAGTATAGCACTTGGTGACATAGATGCGAGTTCTGATGTTTTAAGGGATTATTATTTTTATGATCCTAAGCGGGATAGTTTTTTTAGATATGTGCAAGATGCCTCTATGATACAAAAACATCAAGAAGTAAGTATTTTTTCCTCTCACAAAAAACACAACGAAGGTACTACGCACAAATATTACAATATAGATTCCAATGGCAGACCTTTCTTGTTTATGCAAGGAGAGAGTTGCTGGACAAATGAAAAGGAAGATGATGCCAAAACAAGCTACACTATCAAAGGTGTGAGCATAAAGAGCGAACAGGTTTTTATGTATGATGATTGGTATACTCCAGCGTCAAAACAGAGCATCAACAAAGAGAGAAAAATCAAAAAAGTATTAGATTTTGTAGGTTTTAAGGGTGCATTTCTAGTGAAAATTATGTATGAAGATCAAGATAAAACTTATACAACATGGATAAACTTCAAAGATCTTATATTTGAAGAGATGATTGATGAAAATAAATCCAAATTTTAAATTCAAAAAAAGGTTGCTGCTATGAAAAAAATACTATTTATTTTTATGGGATTTGTTTTATGTATGTTTGCACAAGAAGATACACTAAAGACCTCTATAAGTCTCATTAAATTGGACAATAATACCCTTGAAGCAAATGTAACATTTGAAAATGTTTCAAACGAACCACTTCGTATTTACTTTATAGAAAATCCTATCTTCAATACTTTTCAAAGTATGCTATATGTTGCATATAGCGATGGTAACATTGAGCTATTTTCCGAAGAACCACATCCAAACGGTATAAGTGTTGAAGAGTCGGATTTTCATCTTATCGATGTCAATAAAAGCAAGACCTTTACGCAAAAAATAGAATTTATCGAGCCCCGGTACCAAGGCAAACCGATAGAGCTTCAATGGGTTTATAAAAATCAAATAAAAAAATGGGAAGGCGGTATAAGCACACTTGATGGAGTGAGCAAACAGCTTTTTGACGGGAAAGAGATACCATATATCTGGACAGGTACGATAGAGTGTTCTGCCAAGATACGATAATCTTATCGCAAAAAATACACTTTTGTATGAAAAATACCAAATTGCATATCAAAAAATTTAACAAAAAATAAAATGAAACAGTTAAAGAACACTTTAGGGTTTATAATGTTTTATTCAAATGAGAAGGAGTAAAAAATGGGCTCAATGATGAATAAAGCAATCATTATAATGGCATTATTTACAGGAATCATACTTGCTGATAATGTTGAATACAAAACAGTATTTAGAGGCGAGCAGAAAGAAGTAACTCCCTATGTAGACGGCAAGCCGCACGGTATTGCAAAATGGTATTGGGAAGATGGAGCGATAAGAACTATAACTCCCTTTGAAAATGGCAATATAAACGGTACAGTAGAAGAGTATTATCAAACAGGTCAAATTCGTGCAACAACAGAGTATGTCAACGGCAACAGACAAGGCATTCAAAAAGATTATCGTAACGGTGAAGTACAAAGAGAAGCACCGTATGAAAACGGAGTCAAAAACGGAATTGAAAAAGCTTATTTCCAAGGCGGTAAGATTTGGCAGGAAACACCTTATGTAAATGATAAAATAGATGGAATACAAAAAGAGTATGATGAAAAAGGCAATGTAGTCAGAGAAACTAAGTATGTCAATGGGGTCGAACAGTAGTTATTTTATAAGGAAATTTAAGATGTTAAAAATACAAAAAGTGATTATCTCTTGCATGTTTATAGTGACGGGTTTTATGACAATCAGTTATGGCAATCAAGCGCTCACAAAAGAAGGGTATCGCCTAACCAAAGAAATCAAAAAAGATAGCACCAAAACAGAGATTATAATACATACCTACGATGACAATGGAAATGAAACGAAGACTGTGATAGGTGTTGATCTTAATGGGGATCTTGCACTTAGCGGCAAAGAGATCAAGCAGGTGGTACGATATACTCATGATAAGAATGGTAAAAAACTTTCTGAGTCATGGAGTAAAGCAAATGGATTGGTTGAGAGTATCGAAACCTACACATATGATTATGATGGTGATGGCAATATGCTGAGTGAAAAATTTAGTGGTGTGAGGATGTCTGAGCGTACTACTATAATGACTTATGATAACGATGGCAATATGCTTACAAAAATCTTTTACTTCAATGACGAGAAAGAAAATGCGATAACACACACCTATACCTACACAAAAGGTGTAGTTCCTATAGACTACAAACCAAACTTTATTCTCTAGATAACTCCCATCTTTTGATGGGGGGGGTATCTCTTATAGATCTTCTATCTCTTTGGTTCTGTTTATAAGATACTGCGTCACCCCATCAGCAATCCCTTGCGCGACCTTATCTTGATATTGTTCATTAAAAAGTCGGATGCGTTCTGTCGGGTGTGTGATATATCCCACTTCGACCAAGATAGAAGGACGACTAGCTCCTACGAGTACCCAAAATGGTGCATGTCTCACACCACCATCATTGACCTTGTAATGCGAAGAAAGGGCACCAAGCATATGGCTTTGCACATCAATGGCAAGTTTATTTGAAAGTAGTATCTTTGTTCCTTTTTGTAAATTGATATCATATTTTAAACTTATTGATTTATTTTTTTTGTTTTTCGTTCCAGCATCGCAACAATGCAGCTCTTGCTGATGATTCATCAGGGTATAGCCCGAAATGTTTTTCTCCAACAGTTTCACACTCTACTTTTGAGCGTTCACAAAAATAGTCTTTATGACAGACATAATTACCGCTCTTATACGCATCAGGACAAGCTACTTTTTTCCCTTTTATCCACATCTTTTTATCTTTTGGATACAAGCTCGGCAGTTCATAATCTTCATCTGGAGCATATTCGCCCTCACCAAAACCTACAAATTCAAATTTTAGTCTAGAATTCTTATCTAGCCATACTTGTCCACTATCACACAATCCTCTGCAATAATAGACGCCTTTTTCGAGTGCACAATCAAGGTCATTGTTAATATATATTTTACCATTCATTTTTACACCAATGGCGACATAGTTTTTAAAATCATGTTTTTGAATTTTTGGAAGTTTCAACAAATACACCTCCTTAAGTGCAACATCGCTTATAGGCAATGTTTTATCTGCTGATACCTGTTCGATTGATCCAGTAAAATACTTTGGGTCAAAACTAAAACATTGCAGTTCATCTGCATATACAACCGAAGCAGTGATTAACGAAATAAAAATAACAGTATATTTGAACATATTTTTTCCTTTTTTTAGATATGCATAATAGCGATTATTTATTTAGTCTATTATAGTCTTCGCAACCATTATGAGAACCTCCTAGACCACATGCCTGTTTGTAGAGTGTAACCGCTTTTTTGATATCTTGTTTTACGCTATTCCCAGACTCATATAGGGAGCCAAGCCAAAAACAACTTTCTCCATTTCCACTATCACACGCTTTTGTGTAAAGTGTAATAGCACTTTGGAAATCACCGCTTTTGTATGCTTTTGTGGCATCGTCAAATGTGGTGTCTTGTTCTGAACCTTCACAACCGTAAAAAATCATTAATGTCATAATGCCAAATATCATTTTTTTCAAAAAATACTCCTTGTAGCAATATTTATTATCTTTCGTATAATATTAAATTATACACACCGAGTGTTCGTTTTTAGTTCCAAATATAAATTGTATATAATTTTTTAGTTATAATTTGCAAATTATTGATTATGGAGGAATGAAAATGAAACAAATACTTATCATATTGTTATTGTTAGCAAATGTATCTTACGCAAAAAAATCTATACAGAAAAAAGCCTTATGAAAAATAATGATGGATTTACTATAGAAAAAGATAGTGCGAAAAAAGCAAATGGTATTCAAAAAAAAATAAAACGAAACAGTTAACGAACACTTTTGGGTTTATAATGTTTTATTCAAATTAAAAGGAATACAAAATGGCGAAAATAAAAAATGGAGTTGATGTTATTGGGAAAAAACAATCGACAGACAAAAAAAACAAAGAGCCCATAGAGAAAGAGGAGGCTCAAGAAGAGACGACTGAAGATGTAGTGGGAGTCGAGGGCGGTGGCATATCAACAAATATGATGCTAAGTCTTGGTGCATTGGCTCTTGGTGGACTAGCAGCTGCTGCGGGCGGCGGAGGCGGAGGCTCCAACGAAGAAGCAGCTGTCACGGATGAGGGCTATCTTTTATCGACAGAGATCCGTAGTGATGAAGATATAACATACATAGCAACACACTCGTATGATGCAAATGGGTATGAGACGGAGGTCACTGGAGGAGAAGATACCAATGGGAACCTCTTACTTGATGGCGATGAGGTAGAAGGGAGAAATACCTACACTTATGATAGTGTCGGCAATATGCTAAGCAGAAGCTATGATTACGATGGAGATGGAG
>JAFGVX010000006.1 GCA_016937775.1 Campylobacterales bacterium
TAAAGCCTTTGTAATTTCCTCAACGCCTCTTTGACTAAAGAGGAAGTATCCCCGCTTAGTCCTTGTAGCGCTTTTTTTGCTTCATCTTTTTTAAATCCAAGCGACTCCAATGCCAACGAGGCATCAAAATGCGCACCGGATATATTTCCATTCGTGTTACCATCAACGATAAAGTCAGCAAGCTCTACAAGTATCCTACTTGCTGCTTTTGGTCCGATACCCGGTACTCTTTTGAGCATACCCACATCCTTGCTTGCGACAACTTTTGCAAAAGTATCGGGTGAAAAAGTGGAACAAACAGCAAGCGCGACCTTTGGTCCGACGCCATTGATCTTAAGAAGTGTATCAAACATCTTCTTCTCATCTTTGTCTATAAATCCATAGAGCGCATCACTCTCTTCTCTGATAATCCTCGTTGTAAGCAGTCTCACTTGCTCATTTTGTATCTGTGAAGATGTATTGATCGAGACAAAAACTTCATAGGTGATACCTGCAACATTGATATGCACAAGCATCGGCTCTTTATATTCGACCTTTCCTTCAATAGCTACTATCATATATACCCTTTTTTGATATTTTTATCACTATAGCATAGAAAAAAGTTGAAAAGAGAAAAATATTTCATTTTGACATATTTTTACTAATCTCAATAGACATCATCATGAATGCCTATATTGATCGGTATAATCATACCATCGTCTATTATGAAGTCTATAACTACTCTATATTGCATATTGATAGAAATACTGTGATACTCCTTGAGCTTACCTTTGAGCTTGTGAATTCTAAGCGAAGGATGGAAGGGGTCAATCTCGAGTATCTCAATCATCTTAATATATCTATCTAAAACCTCCGGATGTTTTTTGATAAATTTTTTTAGCTTTTTAAAATAGTGTTCCGTTATAACGATCTTATAGTTCATCTAAAAGCTCTTGCGTATGCTCTTTTGCGCTTTGAACTTTATATTTTTTATCTTCTATATCTTGCATGGTTTTCATATAAGCGATATCGAGTTCATTCATTCTAAACTCTTTATATCGCTCTATATCAAGCACGACATACTTCTCTTTCCCGCGCACATTTATAATAAGCTCATCAAATTTTTTTAAAAGACTTTCAAAAAGAGAAACCCCTTTAAGTTTGACTTCGTTTGCATTTATTTTCACAATAGTATCCTCAATAGTACTTTTAAAAGTATTATATAGAACAATATTTATAATGTCAAGAGGGCAAATCAGAAGGTGAAGTGCTCCCCAAGGTAGTATTTTCGCACATTTTCATCATTGGCGATATCATCACTGCTTCCACTTGCAAGCATCTCTCCGCTACGCATAACATAGGCTCTATCGCAAACACCAAGTGTTTCACGAACATTATGGTCAGTGATAAGCACACCCATATCAAGCTCAACAAGCTGCTTGATAATATTTTGGATATCAAGCACGGCGATAGGATCAACACCCGCAAAAGGCTCATCGAGAAGTAAAAATTTCGGCTCCCCTACAAGCGCTCTTGCTATCTCGGCTCTTCTTCGTTCACCCCCGCTAAGTCGTATCCCTTTTCTGTTGCGTATCGGCTCGATGTTAAATATCTCCAAAAGATTTTCAATCCTCTTATGCGCCGTCTCATCATCAAGTTTTAATGCTTCAGTGGCTATAAGGAGATTTTCTTCAACACTGAGATCTTTAAAAATACTCGATTCTTGAGGAAGATACCCGATACCAAGCCTTGCTCGTGCACTCAAAGGAAGTTTTGTGATATCTTTCCCGTCAAGTATCACCTCACCCTCATTGGCTTCTGTTAATCCGCATATCATATAAAATGTTGTTGTCTTCCCTGCTCCATTTGGTCCTAAGAGCCCCACAACTTCTTTGCTATGAATATCTAAAGAGATATCATGGACTATCTTTGTTTTTTTAATGGATTTATATAAATGCTTGGCTTCTAGTTTGTGCATATTTCCTCTATCGTATACAATCTTTTAGTGTCACAGAGCGGTTGAATATTTATTATCCAAATATTATACCCCAAGCCTTCTAAAAACTCTTTAAGTCTTTCATTGCCCCACTCTACAAAATGCCAACCGCTCTTCTCAAACTCCTCTAAAAGTCCAAGAGATGCTATATCGTCAAATTGGGTGCGATAGAGATCATAATGAAAAAGATGCTCACTATAGCAATTTTGAAGCGAAAATGTAGGAGAAGTTACTTCAAAACTCGCATCAATCTTTTGTGCGATATGTCGCATCAAGGTTGTTTTTCCACTTGCAAGATTACCTTCAAGAAAAATAATGGCATTTTTTGGCAATACACTTAAAATATATGTAGCAACACTATCTATAGTATCAAGTGTGGCTTCTATCTCTTTTTTCATAGAGTGTTTGAGAGTGCAATTATTCGCGCGAGATGTACCGTTGCCTTACCGTTTTCTATAGCACCTTTGGCTAATTCTATCCCGTGTTGTATATCTCTTGCCATGCCTTCAATAAAGAGTGCAAAAGCAGCATTGAGTAAAACGATATCTCTTTTTGCTCCAACCTCTTTTTGATTGAATATATCACGAATAATCATAGCATTATGCTCTGCATCGCCTCCTAATATCTCCTCTTTTGCAACTTTTTTAAATCCATACACATTTGGGTCGATAACACCCCTGCTAATTTTTCCTGCTTCAATATAAGCAAAATCAGTATCATCGCAGAGTGATATCTCATCTGTCTTATCTCGAGAGCTCACTACATACGCTCTTGTGATATCAAGCGCTAACATAGCCTCGGCGATTGGATTGATGAAACTCTCATCAAAAACACCTAAAAGATATTTTTTAACACCTGCAGGATTGGTAAGAGGACCTAAGATATTAAATATAGTCCTATGAGAGATAGAGCGACGAATAGGCATAATGTGTTTCATGGCAGGATGATACTCCGGAGCAAACATAAAACAAAATCCACACTGCTCCAACATCATTGCATTTTGTACAGGAGTAAGACCAAGATTAATGCCGAGTGCTTCTAAAACATCAGCAGAACCTGAACAGCTTGTGATGCTTCTGTTACCGTGTTTTGCAACCACGCACCCCAAAGAAGAGAGCAATAGTGAAACGGTTGTTGAGATATTGAAAGTACCGCTTTTATCACCACCGGTTCCTACGATATCGATTGCTTTTTCTCGCAACTCATCACTTATGGGGAGTTTAATGCTGTGTTTTCGCATCACTTTTGCTGCCGCAGCTATCTCTGCAGAGCTTTCCCCTTTTTCATAGAGAGAAATCAAGAAATCCCTTCCCTCATCTTCACTTGAAGCTCCGCTAAAAAGTCTTTCAAAAACCTCTTGTGATCTATCCATTATTCGCCTTTTATCTCTATGGTCTGAATATGTTTTGCATATTTTTCTTTATCGGATTTGGGTGTAGATTTTGTAGTGGGGATATCCAAAACTTCATACTGCTCTTCTCTGCCCAGAAATTTTAAACTTACCTTATCACCTATTGCTACATTTTTTGAAGCTTTCGCCTGTACCCCATTAATATAAACGACACCACTATGGAGCATATCGGTCGCAACCGTTCTTCGTTTGACGACATTGGTACTACTGAGCCACTTATCTATGCGCATATCAAGCCTTGCAACAATCTGTAGTATTTTGAGAAATCTCAAGCAAAGCGTATTTTGCATCGACACTTCCAAGTTTGAGTGCACTTTTCCAGCAACTCATCGCTTTTTGGATATCCTTAGAGACACCAAGCCCCTCATTATGATGCTTCCCAAGCATAAAATATCCATCAGCACTTTTGAACTCTTTTGCTAGTTGCTCGTAAAGTTTAAGTGAATCTTCATATCGATCTTCATTAAATGCTTTATTTGCTTCAAATTTAAGTGCTTCCATGTCAATCCCCTAAACTAAAGGCTCTTTGTGCCTCATTTGCCATAGCAATGCCTAAAAATGAGAGTTTACCTGCAACAATAGCACCTTCTTTTTCCAATCGATCAACAATTTCTTTGCCCTCATTTAAACTCATTGCGTGGGCCTCTTCAAGCATTTTTAAAACATCTTCAATGCTTTCATTGGGCTCTTTTTTCAAGATCGCTAAAAGTAAAACCTGCTCTAAAATCGCTTCATCACTCATCAGTGTAACTCGCTATTAAGTTTCACTTCTCTTGTGCTTCTCATCGCTTGCATCTCGCCTGTTGTTGAGCTTTGACGAAAGTGGATACCGTGCAATCCTTGCAATTCACTCCCTTTGAAGAGCTCTTTTTCTTCCAATTTAATCTGTGTATTTGCCTCTTGAATTTTAACAAGTTCATTGGAAGATATACGCACTTTTGTTCCGGCCAAAAGAGTAATACCTGCATCTACGATACATCCATCACCTAGAGGAATACCCGTAACAGAATTGGCACCAAGAAGTGTATTTTCACCTATACTTACGGGGTTCCCGTCTGTTCCGCTCAACACACCTAAGATGCTCGCTCCTCCACCTACATCGCTACCTGAACCGACAACAGCTGAGCTCGAGATTCTCCCCTCAACCATAACGGGACCAAGCGTTCCGGCATTGAAGTTGATATAACTAGCTCCGGGCATCACGGTTGTACCTGCTGCGAGATGTGCGCCCATTCTCACTCTACTTGCTTCTAAGACTCTTGTGTTATCAGCGGGGATGATATGCTGGAGATATCTTGGGAATTTATCAACACTATCAACAAGAGGGTATGTGCCATCAAGCTTGAGAGTTATCTCGTTGTCTCTTAGGTAATCAAGCTCATAAGGCTTATTGCCCACCCATGCAACATTGCTGAGCACTCCAAAAGCGCCACCCAGATTGAGACTTCGAAGTGGTGCTTTCCCTGTAGAAAGTGCATAGAGTTTGAGATAGACAGCCTCTACACTTTGCGGGGCATCATCTTCAAAAAGAAAGACGATTCTATAGTCTGCACCTATCTTGCCCTTAGTGAAAAGTGTTTTAATAATCTGTACATTTTTATGGGCATCCCCTGTTGCTTCATCGATATAAGGAGCAAAGGCATTCATCGCATTTTTTACAAAATCATCACTAATCGTTGCTACAAATTCGCTACTACTACAATCGACCTCTACTCTACTATGCGCCAAAGCCTCCATAAACACGGCAGCAGAGCCTAGATTTTCATTCCAATTTATGAGCGGAAAAGAAGCTTGGAGTATCTTGTCTCTATTTTTTTGACCTCTATCAACCCTTGCGATACCAAAACCGATAGGATCTCTATACCCTTTTTTTGATCTGACATCCTCTACAAAAGTTTTAAACTCATCGGTTGAATTTATGGGTGAGAGCATATATCTATCCTTGTTAATTTTTATTACCAACTCGACATATAGTCTGAATTTTTGATAGGACTATTATACTTTGATTTATTTAAATTCCAAAGTAAATAAAAGATATAATCTTACTATGAAATACCTAAAGGGCTTTAAAAAACGATACTTTTCACTTGCAGTCATTGCGATGTACTCTACTCTCTTTAAATTATGTAAAAGCGATAGCAATAGAGTATATCATCTCAAACCTCGCATTATTAAAATACCAAAAACCTCACCGCCTTATTTGTTATCTTTTTCAATAATATAAATAAATGTTTTTCGTCACCCTGAATTTATTTCAGGGTCTGAGATTCTGAAACAAGTTCAGAATGACAACAATACAATTAAAACCAATAAAAATCCGGGGAATAAATATGAAAAAAAATATAGTGCTACTTTCATTAGTGGCAATCGGGACACTTTTGAGTGCGAACAGTGAGAGTTTAGGAGATATAGAGATAATCTCGACCAACAAGACAAAACAAAAAGCGACAAAGACAACTTCAAATATCGATGTTATCACAAGCGAAGATATCAGACAAAATGGATATAGCTCAGTCGTTGATGCACTTTCTAAGTCTACAGGAATAAATATATCCCAAAATGGCGGTCTTGGACAAAAGAGTTCATTTTTTCTAAGAGGGATGGATAGCGGAAAAATCTTGGTTTTGGTGGACGGGATGAGACTCAATGATCCTTCAACCACAAATAATACATCTTTGATTGAGTTTCTGCCTATATCCAATGTTGAACAAATAGAAATCATAAGAGGTGGGAGCTCAAGCGTATGGGGAGCAAATGCAAGTGCAGGTGTTATAAACATCATAACAAAAAAAGCTGCCAAAGATGGGGTAAGCGGAAGCATAGGAGTAGAAGGCGGAAGCCATGGAACAAAGGGAAGTGATCTGTCTCTCTTTTATAAAACTGGTAAATTTAACGCGAAATTACTCGGCTCTTATTTTGATACGAACGGCATATCTGCATTGGCTCCACAAAAAAGTGAAAAAGATGGAAACACCAATAAAAATCTAACGGCAGGCATAGGGTATGATTTTACCGATACCACCAAAGCTTCGCTTGCCATAATCAAAACAAAAACCAAAGGTGATTACGACGATGAGTACAACAGTAATGGCGCAAATGATGATTATAGTCATTTTATAACCGATAGTACAAATATAAGTGGGTCTCTTTCAACAAAAATAGGCGCGATAGACTCTATCTTCAATGCAACGCACGGAAAATATAAAAGAGAGTATTTTACAACATCTTTATGGGGTGATGGAGATAATAGATATGAAGCTACAACAGATGAATATTCTCTTATCAACTCTTATGTTCATAAATTTGGCAAAAGTGTTTTGGGGTTCGAGTATAAAGAGATTGATGGTTTTAACCAATACAACACATATGCACCGACAGACGGGAGTTTTACAAATAAAGGTATATTTTTATCTAATAGTATCAATCCGACAGATAAGCTACTCATTGAGGCGAATCTAAGATATGATGATTTTGATACGTTTGATGGGAAAACAACATATAAATTTGGAGTAAAATATAATCTCTCTGATGATTTTACACTCAAAGCAAACTACTATACTTCACTCAATGCACCCTCTGTGTATCAACTTGCAAATATAATTTTCGGTGAAACACTCAAGCCAAGTTTTGTAAAAGGTTATGATGCCTCATTATTATATAAAGATTATCTCTCTTTGACATATTTCGATAATGACATCGAAGACGATATAATCTATGACAATACTCTTTGGGGGTATAAAAATAATACGGCTGATGAAAAGATAAGAGGATTTGAAGTATCGGCAAATACTCCAGTTCTCTTTGATAGATTTATAATAAAAGCAAACTATACACATCTACTCGATATGAAAGATCAAAGCGGAATACCACTTTATAATAGAGCACAAGATGAGCTCAATGGATGGCTAGAGTATTTTTATGATGAAAATACCGTTGTAAGTCTCAATGCGCGCTATGTCGGTGAGAGAGTATCGTATGGCGATATGCCAAGCGGAAATTATACTGTTTGGAATTTGAATGTGACTAAAAAGTATAATGATAGTCTTGATGTAGGATTGCATATCAAGAACCTATTTGACAAAGAGTATCAGTCTATTTATGGTTACAATATGGAAGGCGTGAGCATCTATGCTACAATAAAATATTCATTTTAGGAAAAACATGCAAATCATAAAAAAATACTTCATAGCATATAAATTTACAAATGCGCTCTTCACCGGTCTTTCGATTGGAACAATCATAAGCATTTATGCGCCTCTTCATCCCTCCATCTACTCTCTTGGGGGGATTGCCCTTGCACTTGGTATGCTAGTTATTGCAAGGATGTACAGCAAACTCTTTACTGTAGAATGGTTTTATAGGATAACACTCTTTGTTGAGCTTGTTCTGTTGGCAATGGTACTTTTCTTTTTAATTGCTAAAATATCATATACTACCGCACTACTCATCTATATCGGTTATCAAATCACATTTCTTTTTGGAAGCTATCTTATTCGTGCCGAGACGATATTTTTAAACGAGACGAAAACTCTAAGTGATATTGATAGCTTTAAACAGATAGGCTCGATTATCGGCATGGGCACATCATATCTTTTTTATAGTTACTACAAAGAGCTTTCTAACATTGGGCAGGTTTACAATATCCACTATCCGCTTTTAATAGTGCAGATAGCAGTCATCTTTTTTGTCTTAAAAAGTTTTATGAGAAGATAAAATTATAAATCTCTGAATATTACTTTTGCAAAAGCCCATCTATGTATACTTTAAATTATTCGGAAAGATCAATAATTATTTTACTACTTTAAGTTCCGCATTTGCCTGCTTAGGCTCTTCAACTTTTTTTGGTTTTTCGCTCTCATATGTCGACATAGAGCCAAGCATTCTGCCACCCTCTTCAACTTTGATATTTCTCGCAATGATCTCACCGTCAACTTTTCCTGAATTACTCACGCTTAACAGTTCACTTGCAACTATCTTGCCCTTTAAAGAACCAAGCACTGAGATCCTTGGACTCTGCAACATCTTTGCATCAACCGTTCCGTTTTTCTCAATTACTATATTTTTTTCAGCCAAAATATCTGCTTTGAGTCTTCCATCAATCTTTGCACTATCGGTTGTTATGTGACTTGTAAGATTACCACTTTGGAGAACTTCGAGATAATTACACTCTATATTACCCTCAACTTTTCCACTGATAATCGTTTGGGTTACTTTAATATTGCCGATGACTGAACCACTCTCGCCAATAATAAGTGTATCAAAATTCTCAACATTTCCTTTGATATGTCCATCAACGTGAAGTGTTCCACAGCCTGTTACTCCACCTTCAACCCGCATACACTTTGAGATGAATGCCATCGTGCCTGATTTTGCACTTTGTGTATTTGATGTTACTTCTGCACTACTTTTACTATCAAAAAATCCCATTTTATTTCCTTAATTTTTATTTTAAAACACGTCTCGCTATGATAAATCGTTTGCCATAAAAAGTGCCATTAAGTTGACTTACAACTACTTTTTTCTTTGAAGAACTCGCATGGATAAACTTATTTTCACCGATATAAATTCCAACATGATTGACTTTCCCTTTTCTCTCTTTGCTTGTATCAAAAAAGATAAGATCACCTTTTTTGAGATTGTCTCTATTGACCGGTTTACCGTATTTTGACTGGTAAAATGATGTTCTTGGAATATTGATACCATATTGTCTACATACATAACTTGTAAATCCGGAACAATCAAACTGTCCCGGACCAACAGCACCCCACACATATCTTTTTCCAAGCTGCTTCTCAGCAATCCCTTTCATTTTTTTAAATTTCATGTTTCTTAATGCAATGGCTTGTTCTAACTTTCTAATTTTATTTTTGAGATCATTAATCTCTTTTTTACTCTTATCCTCTTTTTGTTTTACCTCTGTTTTTAAAAAATTTATAACATTTTCTTTCTTTTTTATAGTGGAGTCATATTCCGCTTTGATGTTTTGAACTTTCATATCAATTTGAGCATCCATATTTTTATCAAGTTCTTCTTTTTGCTTCTTAATTTCTTCAAGACGCGTGCTTCTAAGCTGTAGCTCTTTTTTTGTTTCATCAAGAACAGAAGTTTTTTCATGGAATGAGTGCATATAATAATAGAGTACTAAAGATAAAAATACAAAGACAGAAAAAATGATGAAAGGAATTTTTTTAACAAAAAGAGGCAAACTATACTGTTTAAGCCCTTTATAATCGCCGAATGTTATGATGAATCTATCGCTCAATTTTAATCCCCTCAATAAATGTGCCATAAATTAATTGATTCCTATAATGACTCAACACATAAAAAAATAAAATAAAAAATTAGTTTAAAATTAAAAGTACATTTTGAAGTACATTCTTATTCTACCACCAATAACTTTATATTTTTATAAAATTCAAACTATATTTATATACTTGTTTTAAATTCCGGATATGATTCCACTCCGCATTCGCTCACATCAAGTCCTCGTAACTGCTCCTCATCACTTGCGCGAAATTTGATAATTAGATTAATTACATAGATAATACTAAAGGAGACAACAAAAACAAAAACTCCAACACTCACAACACCCTTAAACTGTTCAAATAGTGTAATCCCTTGAGATGGATCTGCAGCAAATATACCCACAGCTAAGGTTCCCCAAATACCGTTGACTAAATGCACAGATAAAGCGCCAACGGGATCATCTATTTTTATCTTGTCAAACATAGGTACTGCAAACACTACCAAAATGCCCCCTATAGCACCAACAGCCATGGCATCTATCGTAGTATAAAGGTGTGGTCCTGCGGTTACGGCGACAAGACCGCCCAGTGCACCGTTTAGTATCATGGTGATATCAAAAAGTCGATAACGAATATAGATAACTATTCCTGCCGATAAAGCACCAAGTAGTCCTGCGGTATTTGTATTGAAGATTGTTTTTGCAACACTATCTGCTGCTTCTTTTGTGGCAATGGTACCAACTGAGCCCCCGTTAAATCCAAACCACCCTATCCATAAAAGCATAGCACCCAAAACAACCAAAGGGATATTTGAAGCAGGGATAACATGAATATTCCCTTTATTGTAGCGTCCTTTACGGGGACCGAGTATCAAAATAGCTGCCAAAAGCGCCCATCCACCTGTTGAATGGATTACGGTTGAGCCGGCTAAGTCGACCATATGAAGATCAAAAATCGTATCTTGAAGCCAATCACTTCCCCAATTGACATTCACAACGATAGGATAGATAAACGCACCCATAAAAATAGTAAAAAGAGTTAAGGGAAATAACTTTGCTCGCTCACCGACACCACCACTCATGATATTGATAGCTTTTCCCACAAATGCCATCTGAAACATCATAAATGCCCAAGGACTAAAAGATGTAAAATTGCTACCACCAAATGCAAGATCATAGCCGATTAATATAAAGGCGGTGGAAGCAATCACATAAATCATGATATTTACAGTCAATACACTTGTGACATTTTTTGTTCTTACTAAACCCGCTTCAAGCATTGCAAATTTCGGCACCATAAAGATGATAAGCGTCATTGCAAAAAGAGCAAAGAGAGTATCTATAATATAAGCATTATCCATAAAATAAACCTTTGTTTAAAATAAGCTTTTATTTTATAGTTTTCTCTTAGATTATCAAAAGGAGAATTGCTTAAAAATTATACAAACAAGTAGGGGTGTGTATAAAATTTAGATAAGAAGTTGTTTAAAAATTAATCATTTAGCCACAAAATATTTTGATAATTTTCCCATCATCATCGACTCGAATATTGAGCCTTGTTGATATAAAACGCATATCTACCATCATATTTGGTTTTATGATTCTTACTTTGCTTTCAAAGTCCATATTATTTACATTTTCAATGCTTTCGCCTATGAGATATTGATACTCTTCAGCCCTGCATTCACTCACTTTTTTATCATCTGCATAAGAACATCCCATAAGCATAACTCCTATTATAATTGCAACAATATATCGCATCTGTTTTTTAGACCACCGGATTAGCTGATGAAGTTATGAGATTCACTAGCGCCTCATCAGTCGAAGTATTATCGGCTATCAACCCTGTCGAGAGTAAAATAGCTGCTTCAGCAGCAACTAAAGGAGCGGAAAATGATGTACCGTCATATAATACCGTACCACCGCCAAGATCATACACCTCAACATCTACACCGGCTGCAACTACATACCCATACGGGGTAGAACTTCCTGCATCATTGCTAAAATCCGCTATAAGACCGTCAATATCTATAGCACCAACAGCCAAGATACCATCTATCTCTTGTGCAGCAATCGCAGGAGGTGCAGGCTCACTTGCATACTCATTTCCTGAAGCAATAACTACAAGCACTCCATGGTCATCGGCATATTGCAATGCCTCTAAACAATCGACACTTGTGCCAACCTCACCACCCAATGACATACTAATGATATCTGCTCCATGGTCAACGGCATAACGTATCGCTTCTGAAATATCGCTTGCGTACCCAGCTCCATCTGCATTTAAGACTTTCAAAATCATAAGCTCCGCATCATATGCAGCGCCTGTTAGTCCTTCACCATTATTAGCTGCGGCAATTATTGATGCGACTGCTGTTCCATGACCGTTATCATCTGTTGCGTCAGTATCATCATTTACATAATCATACTGATAGATAACATTTCCCATAATATCACTATTTTCAGTGTCTATACCACTATCAATGATAGCTATAACAACACCATTACCCGTGTATCCCAAAGCATTTACATCATTTGCATCTGATCTATTGATACCCCATGAGACATCGTCAGCATCAGCAGTATCTACATACTCCTCACCTGTTAATGATGATAAAGCCGCAAGTACATCAATCTCACCCCAGCCTGATACACTAGACCAGCTTGTAGTTACACCACCGTCACCACTACTACTTCCGCCCCCGCCGCCACCGCCGGCAGCAGCTGCGAGTCCACCCAAAACCAATGCTCCAAGACCTATGGACCAACCGGAAACTCCCCCTGTAGCATCTCCTGTATTGACAGCAACCTCGTTATCTTCAACACTATCTGTTTTTTCAACTTTTTGTGTATCTTTAACATTTGCTTTTTCTACTTTTGGTGTATCTTTAACATTTGTTTTTTCAACTTTTGGTGTATCTTTAACACTATCTGCTTTTTCTACTTTTGGTGTATCTAACTCTTTTTTTGCAAAAGCTACTCTTGCGGGTTCTTTGACGATGACACTCGGCATGACTCAACCTTTATGATGATTTTTATGGATACAACTATAGCATATTTATTTTATGAATAAAGTAAGATTCTGAAACGAGTTCAGAATGACATCACGCGCCGTCACCCTTAACACTCACCACTCACCACTCACCAATTCAAAATTCAAAATTCAAAATTCAAAATTCAAAAATTCACAATTCACAATTCAAAATTCTTAACCCTTAACCCTTAACACTACCCGCTTAGCACTCACCACTCACCACTCACCACTCACCACTCACCACTCACCACTCACCAATCACCAATCACCAATTCAAAATTCACAATTCACAATTCTTAACCTTTAACACTTAATGCTTAACACTCACCAATTCAAAATTCAAAATTCAAAATTCTTAACACTTAACACTTAACACTTAACACTTAACACTTAATGCTTAACACTCACCAATTCAAAATTCAAAATTCAAAATTCACAATTCTTAACCCTTAACCCTTAACACTACCCGCTTAGCACTTAATACTTAACACTCACTCCTATATCACTACAATATCCTCATGAGTAATCACAGGCGTACTCCAAGAACAACCATATCCAAGTTGAGCGATCTGCATAGCAGCTTCACTACCATTACCATCTGCATCGTAAAAGAGTTTACCTGTATCAGACTCATAGATGATATAATCATCACTATCTTCTGCTCTACCTGAAGTGTTTGAAACAAAATTATCTGCACTAAGCGCTCCCTCTTCGATAAGTTTAGTAAATACTTCATTATCAAGATAGAGTGTATCATCATTGGATGAAAAGTCCATTATCCTATCTATATTTGAATGCGAAAGTTCCGTATCAAACACAAAGATATCTTCTCCTGCTCCACCAAAGAGAGTATCCCTGCCTTCTCCACCATAGAGTATATCGTTGCCGTTATCGCCATACATCGTATCATTACCACTATTGCCGTAGATGCTATTATCGCCCGTATCTCCAAAAAGCATATCACTATGCCGAGACCCCTCTAAGTTCTCAAAGTTTTCAGCTCCTATATCGTCCCGGAAATGAAAAAGATTAAATATACTTCCGGAGGTTGAAGCCATAACGCCATGATTACTATATGCATAACTGAGCGTATCATTGCCTGCTCCACCATCTGCATATTCAAACCAGAAATTATCCATATAGACTATATCATCGCCGGCTCCGCCATACATTCTGTCAAATCCTCTACCACCATCAAGGATATCATCACCATCGCCACCATAGAGTATGTCGTTACCGTTACCACCATAGAGTGCATCGTTGCCACCAAGACCTTCAAGGGTATCTCGACCGTTGTAACCATATATCGTATCGTAGCTGCCACTATCAATCCTATCACCTATGAGTACATTGTTGTGATTATCACCATAGATAGTGAGATCATCGCGAACATTTGCCACATTGAGTGTGATCGTTGCTTCGCTGACAAGTTCTCCATCACTTACTTCATAGGTAAAGCTCTCTTGCCCATTGAAGTTTTCA
>JAFGVX010000062.1 GCA_016937775.1 Campylobacterales bacterium
ACAAACTCTCAGATCATCACCCTCTATTTGCTAAGTTTAAGCGTTGAATTTTAGCTGAATGAGGTTGAGTGAGCATTGATTGTAGTGTGTGATATGAAATATTGCTATAATGGCGTATGGTATATCGTGCGAATAACAGATCACAAATATCTAGGATGTTGGACATTGTAAGACGATTGTATGCATTTGAGAGATTGCAAAGTGTAAAAATCGCTATGGAATACGGGGTAAACCCAAAAACCATCAGTCGCGATATGAAGAGCATACACGAGTCTATCCCCCTTGTCAACAAGAAAGGAGTTTGGCATTTGGATATGGATGCTCTCTATACGAGTGACGATAACTTTAGTCATTCGCTCCTTGCAGCTTTTGCACATAATGTTGAGATCAAAGTAGAGTGTTTAGAGCGTAGCAACATCTCCAAAGACCTTATAACTTTCGCGCTTGAATATAAAAATCTTCCTAAAAAACTTGGAGAAGAGATGCTCAGATGCATTACAGAAAAAGAGCAGTGTTCTTTTAGTTATGCAAAAGAGCACGATACATCTCAAAGACGGGTTGATCCCATCAAACTCTATGTTGAAAATACGCGTTGGTATCTAGTGGCAAGAGATTACAAAGATGATGGCATCAAAACCTTTTTGCTCGCCAATATCAGATCATTCAAGAGACTTGCGGGAGAAGAGCAAACACTTACACCTAAGATGATGGCTAAAGCAGATGAGATTAAAAGTGTATGGTCAAGTTCTTCACAAAAACCGATATCTATCAAACTCTATGCACATCCCGAGGCGGCACGCTACCTCAAAGATATAAAGTTACACAAATCACAAAAGATTTTTGATGAGCATTGTGATGGGAGTGCGGAGCTACACTATGTCATAACTCACAAGCTTGAGATATTGCCCGCTATTAAAAGCTGGCTGCCATACATCCACATAATGGAGCCGAAGTGGTTGCAAGAGGAGCTTTTGGAGAGTTTACAGACTTATCAAAAAGAGGCATCGGAAGCAACAAGATAGGACATATATATGTCCATTAACATATGATAATATATCATTATGATATCAAATAGAAGAAAGTTTATACACAAATTTACACTGTTGTTGACAGGGTTGCCTTTTGCTCTGCAAGCCCAAGGTCAAAAAGAGTGTAAAGGCTTTAAGTTGACTACAACTAAAGTCGCCGGACTCCAACACAATGATGCATCTGACATACACTTCATCGACAATCAGAGATTGCAATTCAAAAGAGAGCATGACAATGCTTATGACAAATATGCCGTAGCGATCTATGCTTATGATAAAAAGGTCGGGTATATCCCCAAGGAAAATAGCCGCATCATCGCTTCGCTTTTAGATAACGGCATCATACTTGAGGCGAAAGTGCGTTATTTTGATGCAGAGAGACCTGCTTGGGAGAAGTTGTGGATCAGTGTTTGGCAGGTTGGGTAGATTGAGGGGGAATAATAATAAAGATTTATGTAAAATAGATAAAAATATAAGGGAGGTAATTTTATGTTAGAAGGATTTGTAAATCAGTACCAACTATCAAAAACACTACGGTTTGAACTCAAACCTATTGGTAAAACACTTGAATATATTGGACAAAAAGGTTTGATAGAAGAAGATGAGGAAAGAGCTGAGAAATATAAGCTGGTTAAGGAAATTATAGATAAGTATCATAAGGCGTTTATAGAAGACTCTTTGCATGACCTTAATTTAAACGGGCTTGATGAGTATCAAGAACAATTTAACACAACATCGCGCGATGAAAAAGTATTTAAAAAAATTCAAGATACACTACGAAAACAAGTAGCTGACACATTTAAAAAGCATCCAGCCTGGAAAACTCTCTTTAAAAAAGAGCTTATAAAAAGTGATCTAGCTAACTGGAGTGAGTTAGATGCAAATGAAAAAGCTACGGTCAAAGAGTTTGAGCAATTTACAACATATTTTACTGGGTTTCATGATAATCGTAAAAACATGTATTCCTATGAGGATAAGCACACTGCAATCGCTTTTCGAGTGATTCATGAAAATCTGCCAATCTTCCTGACCAACCAAAAACTATTCAAGACAATTAAAGAGAAATATCCTGAACTTATTAACCAAACTCAAAAATCCCTACAAGACCACCTAGAGGGTGCTGTGGTTGAAGATATGTTTGAACTTAGATATTTTAATTTTACACTATCTCAAACTCATATTGACCTTTACAATCAGATGATAGGTGGCATCAAAAAAGATGATATAAAAATTCAAGGATTTAATGAGAAGATTAATCTGTATCGTCAACAAAACGGTTTAACCAAACGAGATTTACCAAATCTCAAAATACTTCATAAGCAGATATTGAGTGATCGTGATACACTCTCTTGGCTTCCCGAGAAGTTTGAGTCTATGGATGAGTTGGTTGGTAGCATTGATGAGTTTTATATTAATAGTGTATTGGAGTTTGAGTGTTGCGATGGCAAATCCAATCTACTAGATAAAATACCTGAGCTTTTTACGCAGAGCGATTTGTATGATTTTTCTAAAATATACATCCGCAATGATAGGTCATTAACAGATATATCACAAGCAGTTTTTAAAGATATTGATAAAAGTAGAGCATATAGTTTAATTAAAGAGGCTCTATGGGAAGTCAATAAACCTAAAAAGTCAAAAGATATAGCAAGTGACGAGGAGAAATTCTTTAATAAAAAAAATAGTTATTTTAGTGTCGCACAAATTCATGAAGCATTACAGAGCGCTAGATTACAAGTAGATATATTTGAGTATTTTATCAATGATAATGCGAAAAAGCTTTTAGTTAATATACAAACTACCTATAAAGCATGGCAACAAAATAAAACAGACAAAGAGAAAATCAAAGCCTTTTTAGATGCAGTTGTCGAGTGGTTACATCTGTACAAGCCACTTAATGCCCCGAATGATATGGATAAAGATATTGCTTTTTATTCACTCTTTGATAGCTACTATGAGAGTATAAAAGCAGTGATCAAGCTTTATGATAAAGTGCGTAACTTTATGACTAAGAAGCCATATTCATTGGAGAAATTCAAATTTAATTTTCAAAGTGGATATTTACTAAATGGTTGGTCTCCAGACTATGATACAAGAGCAGGACTTTTATTTGAAAAAGATGGAAACTATTATTTAGGTATAAATATTAAAAAATTAACTGAAGTTGAAAAAGAATATCTTTTTGATAATCCAAATGAAAATTTATCTAGGAGAATAATTTTAGATTTTCAAAAACCAGATAATAAAAATATTCCAAGGTTATTCATACGCTCAAAAGGAAGCAACTTTGCTCCAGCTGTAGCAAAATATAATTTGCCAATTCAATCGGTAATTGAAATATATGATAATGGTAAATTTAAAACTGAATATCGAAAAAAGAACCCGAAAGACTACATAGACTCACTTCATAAACTTATTGATTACTTTAAACAAGGCTTTTTGCAACACGAATCTTATAAACATTATAAATTTGGCTGGAAAGAAACAAAAGATTATTTGGATATTGCACAGTTTTATCAAAATGTTGAAACATCTTGTTATGAAGTAAAGTCTGAGGATGTAAATTGGAATAAACTTATAAATTATGTCAATGAAGGCAAACTTTACCTATTTCAAATCTACAATAAAGACTTCTCCTCATATAGTAAGGGGACACCAAATATGCACACGCTCTATTGGCGGGCACTTTTTGATGAACTAAACTTAGCTGATGTCGTCTACAAGCTCAATGGTCAAGCGGAAATCTTTTATCGTAAATCAAAATATGAGGATAGGGTAATTGTCCATAAGGCTAATGAGCCAATCAAAAATAAAAATCCACTCAATGACAAGAAAGAGAGTACATTTAAATATGATATTACAAAAAATCGTCGTTTTCTTTTTGACAAATTACAGCTTCATATCCCTATCACACTTAACTTTAAAGCTGAAGGTAATGAAAATATTACACCAAAAACATTAGAATTTATCCAATCAAATGCAGATGATATCAAAATAATTGGTATCGATAGAGGAGAGAGACATTTGTTGTATTTATCGCTTATAGATGATGATGGTAAAATTATCGAACAATATAGTCTTAATGAGATAATGAATGAGCATAATGGAACTAAATATGCAACCAACTACCATAAATTATTAGATGATAAAGAGACAGAAAGAGCAAATGCTAGAGTTAATTGGGGTGTTGTAGAAAATATCAAAGAGCTAAAAGAGGGATACATGAGTCATGTGATTCATAAAATTGCTACCCTTATCTTGGAACACAATGCTATCGTAGTACTTGAGGATCTGAACTTTGGATTTAAAAGAGGGCGATTCAAAGTAGAAAAACAGGTTTATCAAAAATTTGAAAAAATGCTTATCGATAAACTCAATTATCTGGTTGATAAAAAAAGAGAAGCTAATAAACTTGGCGGCGTGTTTAATGCCCTGCAACTTACCAATAAGTTTCAAAATTTTGAAAAGATGGGCAAACAAAATGGCTTCCTCTTTTATGTACCAGCATGGAATACCTCAAAGATAGACCCTGTTACAGGGTTTGTTAATCTTTTTGATACAAGATATACAAGTGTTGAAAAAGCCAAAGAATTTTTTGAAAAGTTCAAGTCTATCCGTTACAACCAAGCTAAAGATTATTTTGAGTTTGAGGTTGATAACTATACAGCTTTTAACCCAAAAGCAGAGGGCACAAGACAAGATTGGACGATTTGTACTTATGGGGAGCGTATCAAGACATTTAGAAATAAAGAGAAAAATAATCAATGGGATAGCAAGACTGTCCACCTTACAACTGAGTTTAAAAATCTTTTTGGTAATTATGAAAATGATCTTAAAAGCTTTATATTGGCTCACGAAGAGAAGAGCTTTTTTGAACAATTACTCTATCTTTTCAGGCTCACACTTCAGATGAGAAACTCTGTAACGGGCACAGAGATAGACTATATGATCTCTCCAGTTGCAGATAAAGAGGGTAACTTTTATGATAGCCGTAAAGCCGATGAGAGCTTACCAAAAGATGCAGATGCCAATGGGGCATACAATATAGCAAGAAAAGGATTGATGCTAGTAGAGCGCATTAAAAATACCAATAATCTTAAAGAGATTGATATGATAATCACAAACAAAGATTGGTTGCAATTTGCCCAAAAGTAAGACATTGTGGAAACATATATACCCATATCATTTTTGAATGATTTTATATTTTGCCCGCGCTCTATATATTTTCATCAATTATATGGGAATATGGATACTTCTTTGTATCAGACAACATATCAAACTGAGGGCAAAAATGCCCACAAGAGTATAGATACAAAAACATATACTACTTCTAAAAAAGTGTTGCAAACCATAGAGATTTATAGTCAAAAATATGGCATAGGTGGCAAAATAGATACATATGATAAAGCTAAAAAACTTATTGTTGAGAGAAAAAAGAAAATCAAAACTATATATGACGGTTATATTTATCAGCTTTATGCACACTATCATTGTTTGGTTGAAATGGGCTATGAAGTTGAGAATATGAGGCTATATAGCTATGATGATAACAAAAGTTATAATATCTCACTACCTACGCAAGATACCAAGAGACAATATGACTTTGAAAAGCTTATTTCTAGAATTCATGATTATAAATTACAAGATCATTTTGCTGTTAATGCCAATAAATGCAATATGTGTATTTACAATCCATTATGTGATGTGTCGACATGTTAAGTTTGCCTGATTTTAAAGAAAAGCAAATAATAGTTGCTCTTTTGAGTCATGGTGAAAAGATGAGTTTCAAAAATGATAATATAGTTATTCATGATTTAGATGGCACCATAAAACATCAATCAACTTGTTACCGCTTATTTACACTATTTATCGTAGGCCATATAACTGTAACAACCGGCTTATTACAAAGGGCAAAGAAGTTTGGATTTAGTATATTTTTCTTATCGCATAGTTTATCGCCTTATGGCAATTGGTTATCAGGCACACAAGGCAATGTAATATTGAGAAGAAAACAATATGCATATAATGACACATCTATAGCACAGCATATTGTAAAAAATAAGATAGAACAACAAATAGGCATCTTAAATAAAAGACGAGATAAGTCTGATAAATTGATTGAAGCTTTAATCTTGCTTCATGATTATAGTGATAGGCTACCAAATAAATCTTTCGATTTTCAAATGGTACTTGGCATTGAGGGTGTAGCATCTAGAATTTATTTTGAACAAATGTTCGGCGAAATCGGGTGGAACAGTAGGAAGCCAAGAGCCAAAAGAGATATTGTAAATCTTCTTTTAGATATAGGGTATACACTACTTTTTAATCTTGTGGATGCAATGTTAAATTTATATGGGTTTGACACCTATCAAGGTGTCTATCATAGAGAGTTTTATCAAAGAAAATCATTGGTTTGTGATATTGTTGAGCCATTTAGACCAATCATTGATAAAACAATCTATAAAGCATATAGACTTGGAAGAATAAATGAAAGTGATTTTGATTTTATAGATGATCAATATCGTATTTTTGGTAAAAAATCTCAACCATATGTATCATTTTTGCTAAATGGGTTATTGGACTATAAGGAAGATATGTTTTTATATGTTCAGTCATATTATAGGGCTTTTATGAGAGAAAAACCTATAGAGTATTATCCAGTATTTAGGATTGTAAAATGATATTAGTTTCATATGATATAAGCGATGATAAATTAAGAACAAAATTTTCAAAATATTTATCAAAATATGGGTTTAGGCTCCAGTATTCGATATTTCAAATAAAAAATAGTAAAAGGATATTGGATATCGTCTCATCTGATATAAAAAATAAATTTGAAAAGCATTTTGGGCAAACGGACAGTATTATAGTTTTTAGATTGAGTGAACAGTGTAAGATAACAAGATATGGATATGCCAAGAATGATGATGAGGATTTGATAATAATTTGATATAATTTTGAAAGGTCTTAAGTCTTAAAATGCAAACCTAGGTCTTTATTGGTTTTAGATAAAAATATTTGATTTATTTTCTACATTATATTTTAAATATGGTCAGATTCGGTACCAAATAGATTGTTTTTGTATTTTTATCAGTCTAAAGAGACTATATAATTTCTACTATTGTAGAT
>JAFGVX010000063.1 GCA_016937775.1 Campylobacterales bacterium
ATAGTTTTACTTATATTTATACGCTTTAGATTTATGTTTCATTTACTTTTCAGATTGAAAATCTATAGATATTCAGTGATTCTTTTTGTTATAATAAGATTATTGACGCGATATTATAATATTGCTTTTTTGGTAATTTTAGGGTATATGATAGTAAATTTTTATAAAAGAGGATAGATGAAAGGACAAAAGACCGTATTGATTATTACTGACGGCATAGGACATAAGCCAAATGCAAAGTGCAATGCATTCTTAGATGCAAAAAAACCAACTTATGATCGACTTTTCAATGAGGTGCCTCACACACTCATCTCTACACATGGATTAAGTGTAGGGCTTCCTGAGGGGCAGATGGGCAATTCGGAAGTAGGACATATGACGCTTGGAAGCGGAAGAGTGCTTTATCAGGATTTAGTGAAGATATCTAAAGCACTCAAAGAGGGTGATTTGGCAAAAAACGATACATTGCATACACTTTTTGAGAGCACGAATAATCTACATATTATAGGTCTTATGAGTGATGGAGGTGTGCATTCTCATATAGAACATATTATCGGTATAGCCAAGATTGCAAAAGCGCAAGGCAAAAAGGTTTGGTTGCACCTAATAACGGACGGAAGAGATGTGTCTCCTATTTCTGCACCGAAATTTATTGAAACAATAGAAGCTATTTGTGATAAAAATATCTCCATAGCAACGATTGGCGGTAGATTTTATACTATGGACAGAGACAACAGATGGGAGCGTGTTCAAAAAGGATACGAAGCTATCGTAAATGCGATGCCTAAAAGTGAGCTTACTCCTTTGCAATATATACAAAAAAGCTATGAAAAAGGGGAGAATGATGAATTTATAGAGCCTGTTGCATTCGAAGGATTTGATGGCATCAATGACAAAGATGGTGTTATGATGGTAAATTTTAGAGCTGATAGGATGCGAGAGATTACAAAAGCATTAGGGGAAAAAGATTTTGATGCATTTCCGAGAGTCGCAAAAGATATCTCTATAGTAACAATGACGGCATATGATAAAAATTTTGCATATCCTGTTATTTTTCCAAAAGAGAGTCCAAACGATATCTTAAGCGAAGTGATAAGCAAAGCGGGATTAAAGCAGATGCATATCGCCGAGACCGAGAAATATGCGCATGTAACATTCTTTTTTAACGGTGGAGTTGAAGCACCTTTTGTCAATGAAGATAGAGTACTTATTCCGAGTCCGAATGTAAGAACGTATGATTTGAAGCCGGAGATGTCGGCGCATGAAGTGGGCAATGCTACGAGAGATGCAATCAAAAGCGGATATGACTTCATCGTTGTCAATTTTGCAAATGGTGATATGGTCGGACATACGGGAGATTATAAGGCGGCATGCAAAGCGGTAGAGAGTGTCGATAGAGAAATCGGAGCGATTATTGATGTGGCAAAAGAGCATAATTATGCTATACTCCTCACAAGCGACCACGGAAATTGTGAAGAGATGTGTGATAGTGAAGACAATATCTTAACAAATCATACCGTAGGGGAAGTATGGTGCTTTGTGATAGCTAATAATTCTCTTCAATTGAAAGAGAATGGAGGACTCAATAATATTGCAAGAACCGTTTTGGAACTTATGGGGCTTGAGGCGCCAAATGTTATGGATGTATCTCTGTTTGTATAAGGAGTTGATATGGAAAATAAAATAAAAGAATCGGTTGCAACACTTTTAGCACATATCATTAAGATAGATCATAGGGATATCGAAAAAGAGGCACCACTTTTTTGTTCTTTATTGGGAGCAGATTTTGGATGTAGCCATGAAGAGGCAAAGGCATTTTTAACTAAGATTATGAATAAAGAGTATGATGTAGACTATCATATAGCACTCATCAATAAAGCACTATGTGATGATAATCTCAGTAAAATGCAGATACTCGAAAGACTCAATCATATCATCTATTCAGACGAGATAACGCCTCAAGATTATGATGAGTTTGAGCGGATTAAAGAGAAGTTACTTGTTTGTAAAAAATGATTTAAAAAAATAGTGTTATAATTTTTACTATAGATTTAAAGGAATTAGATGATTTTTAGCGGAAAGAATGTACTTGTGACGGGTTCAAGCAAGGGTATAGGTGCTGAGATAGCCAATGTTTTGAGTCAGTACGGATTAAAAGTTTGGATCAATTATAGAAGCAGTAAAGAGCAAGCGGATGCATTGTGCGCTCAGATAAAAAGTAACGGCGGCAGCGCAGATGTGATCGGATTTGATGTGAGTGATGAGAGTGCATTTGTTGAAGCTATAAAAAAGATCATAGAAAGTGACGGTGAGTTGAGCTATCTTGTCAATAATGCAGGGATCACAAATGATAAACTTGCACTTCGAATGAGTAGTGAAGATTTTATGAGTGTCATTGAGGCAAATCTTAAATCAGCATTCATCGGTTGTAGAGAATCTTTAAAAGTGATGAGTAAAAAAAGATTTGGTGCGGTTGTGAATATCGCATCAATCGTGGGTGAAAGCGGGAATGCAGGGCAGACAAATTATGCAGCGAGTAAGGGGGGGATGATTGCTATGAATAAAAGTTTTGCTCTTGAGGGCGCAAGCAGAGGTATCAGATTTAATACGGTTACTCCCGGATTTATAGCGACCCAGATGACGCAAGTACTCAAACAAGAGGTAAAAGATGCATTCACTTCGAAAATCCCACTTGCTAGATTTGGTGAGTCTAGAGAGGTCGCCGAAGCGGTTGCATTTTTATTAAGTGATCACGCAAGTTATATTACCGGCGAAACACTCAAAGTGAATGGTGGAATGTACTTATAGTAATGAGAAAAATACTCCTTTTAGAAGATGATCAGGGGCTCAATGAGACGCTTGATGACTTTTTATGTGAGATGGGATTTTTTGTTGATACAGCTATGGACCCATACAGTGCACTTGATCTTACGTATAAAAGTAAGTACGATCTCTATCTTTTTGATGTGAAGTTGCCTTATGAAAGCGGTTTTGAACTTTTGAAAAAATTGAGAAATAGTGGTGATGTGACGCCTGCGATTTTTATCACATCCAAAGATACGCTCGAATCGCTCAAAGAGGGTTTTAAAATAGGTGGAGATGACTACATTAAGAAGCCATTTGATCCTGGTGAGTTGCAATGCAGGATAGAAGCTGTTTTGAGAAGACAGATAAGAGAAGAGATTATTCAAATAGATGAATATATATTTGATATCAAGGAGCATAAACTTTTTATTGATAATGAGGAAATTAGCCTCGGTGTGAAGGCTTCAAAACTTCTTAAACTTCTTTTAGAGGCAAACGGTTCTATGGTTTCTATGGAGCTTATCAAAGATAGACTTTGGAGTAGTTCTGAAGGCTCAAGCGACGGTTCTTTGCGCGTTTACATCACAAATCTAAAAAAATATTTCGGAGATAGGATTAAAAATATTCGGGGAGTCGGGTATTGTCTAGAGAGGTAAAATCAAAAGATACAAAAGATATCTTCTTAGGTATACTCTTTTACCTTCTTTTTTCTCTGTTTACATGGTCTTTTCTCTATATCTATCAGCTTGAAAATGATTTTAGCGCGAAAAATTTTATTACCGCGAGTGTACTTTTTTTTATTTTTTCCATCATATGCGGATATCTCTTGGTCACCTATCTTCTTAATTTGCAGCATAAGATTAGAAAACAGATTATTAAAGTGAGTGATGAAGTAATGCATGAACTTAATATTCCGCTTTCAACGATAACTACTAATGCTTCAATGATTAGAAAAAATCTACAAGACGAGAAAGATATAGTTCGACTTAATAGGATAGAAAAAGCAACACAAAAACTAAAAAGACTCTATGAAAATCTTGTTTATGATATCACTAAAGATGTGCTTCCTATTCAAAAAGAGCTTTTTTATGTTGATGATGTGATGAGAGAGTGTAGTAGTTATTTTATGGAACAAAATAGGAATGTTTTTGTTTTTGATATGGATGAGACACAGATTATGAGTGATAAATTAGGTTTTGAACAAGTAATCGACAATCTTCTTTCAAATGCCATGAAATACTCAGATAAAAACAGTAAGATTTCCATTGCACTTAAAGATATGAAGCTTGAGATAGAAGATGAAGGTATAGGCATAGATGAGACGCAAATACTTCATATCCATGAACTTTATTATCAAGGGAATAGTGAGAGCGAAGGTAAGGGGATAGGGCTTTCGCTTGTAAAGAAATTTTGTGATAAAAATCATATAGATTTTACGATAAGCTCAAAGAAAGATATAGGAACAAAAGTTACACTTGATCTTAAAGAATTAAAGGCTTAATGCTTCAGTGAGGAGATTGTCGTGAATATAAAAGTAAGGAATAAATATTGAAAAAGAGATATTTCATTTCATTATCGCTCAGCTTTTTCATATACCTTTTTGCAGCTACACTCTTTTTATGTTCTTTTGGAGTAGTATCTTTGATTTCCGATAAAGATATCGAACAAAAAATTGTCTCTTTGAGTATTAATGATTTTATTCCAAAAGTAGAAGAGGTAAAAAAAGAAGAGCATGTCGAACCTCAAAAAGAGCCGAAAATTGAAAAAAAAGAGATTATTAAACCTACTCCTCCTAAAAAAATAGAAAAAGTACAAAAGAGGGAAAAAAGTTCTCTTGTAAAATCGACGATGGCGAAAAAATCTAATCAAAAAATAGTCGGAAGTTCTCAAAAAAAAGTCCGCCTCTTAGAACTCAAGGAGAGAATTGCTTCAAAAAAATATTATCCTGAATTTGCAAAAAAAAGAGGAATAGAAGGAAGAGTCGTTGTGACTATGAAGATACTTCCAAATGGAGCTCTTGGCGGGCTTAGAATGGAAGGACCAAAGGTTTTTTATCCATCGATTCGCAAGATTGTAAGAGAGTCATTCCCTTTGCAAGTGAGCGGATGTGTGACAGATTTGCCAACAGAAGTTTCCGTAAATCTTGATTATTCTTTAAAAGAATGAAAACAGCACTTAACACTTATTTAACACTTCTTTAGGACAATCTGTTTGCCTAGTGCAACATTGAAGGAGTATTTATGAAAAAGACACTATTTATCTCATGCGTCTGTGCAGCCTCATTGGTTTCAGCAGAGCTCAATCTTGGGGATATTGAGATAGAGGATAAAATAGACAATAAAAAAGTAAAAGATGTAAGGGGAAATGAGATCAAATCAGCAGATATTGCCGAGGCGCTCTCAAAAAATATTGCAGATTTATCACTTGTAAGAAGAAGCGGTATAGCCAACGATATCATACTTAGGGGATTTAAAAAAGATAATCTCAATATTACGATTGATAATGCGAAGATATTTGGTGCTTGTCCGAATAGAATGGATCCGCCGACTTCTCATATATTGAGTAGTGCAATTGAGAGCATAGAGATAACGGAGGGACCTTTTAATATTGAAGACTCAGGTTCTTTGGGTGCCGATATAAATATTAAAACATTAGAGCCAAAAAAAGGGTTTGGAGGTGAAGTTACCGTAAATGCCGGAAGTTTCGGATACCAAAAAGGCTCAGCTCTTATAATGGGAGGCGATGATCAGTTTAAATTTCTCATTAGTGGCTCAATCGAAAAAGGGAAGCAGTATGAGGATGGAAACGGTGATGATTTTGTTGATCAGATAGATAAAGCAATCGCTAGAGGCGATGCGGTGCTTGGCAATCAATTCCAGCCACAATATGAGGATATGGATGCATTTGAGAAAAAAGTTTTATGGGTAAATTGCTATGGGATATAAGTGAAAATCATCAGATTAGATTTGGTTATACAAACAATCAAAGTGATAACATTCTCTATCCAAATACTCCCATGGATGCAATTTATGATGACTCTGAGATCATAACTTTAGGCTATAAAATAAAAAATCTAGGCGCTTTTTCTAAGATTTTAGATCTTGAGTTTTATACTTCAAGTGTAGAACATCCAATGTCTAATGTTTATAGAAGATCAGCTATGATGTCCGAGATGACGCATTATCTTGAGACTAAAACAAGTGGGATAAAACTCAAAAACAGTTTTGAACTTGCTAATCACATGATAACCGCAGGGGTTGATTGGAGCAATAGAAATTGGGATGGAGGTTATTATAAAGACGGAAGTCCGCTTCCTGAAGCAATGTTTCACAGTATCTATGATGTCGATACTGAAAACAGAGCACTTTTTTTAAAAGATGATATCAAGATAAGTGAGCAGCTTTCACTTGAAGTTGGTGCAAGATATGATGATACGGTCATCACAACGCCGAGAGCCGCTTCAAACGATAGAGATTTTAGTGATCTTAGCGGATATCTTTATGCTTCGTATAAAATGGATGAGACCATGAGATTTTTTGGAGGTTTTGGTAAATCAGTGCGTGTCCCCGATCCAAAGGAACTCTATTTTTATGACAAAGCAGGAGCATCCATAGGCAATGATACACTGAAAAGCGTGAAAAATTATGAGGTCGATATGGGTGCGGAAAAGCACTTTGGTGATTTTTCGATCAAGGGTAAACTTTTTTATAGCATGCTAGATGATTTTATAGCATATAATGCAAGTAAAAGTACGAACAATTACGAAAATGTCGATGCAAAAATATACGGAATAGATATCTCAGGAAACTACATTACAACGGAGACACTTGCATTTAATTACTCTTTTGCATATCAAAAAGGAACAAAAGATACTCCACTTGATGGAGAAACAAGCAAAAATCTTGCAGAAATTCCTCCTATGAAAGTGATACTCGGTCTTACATATATGCCTATTGAAAGCTTAAGCTTGCAAGCAGATTTTATAGCTGTGGCGGCTTGGGATAATGTCGATAGCGAAAACGGAGAACAGAATATCGGAAGTTATAATGTCGTCAATCTCAAAGCGACTAAAACTTTTGCTGGTGAGAGTATAGAGTGGACTGTTGGGGTTGATAATCTTTTTGATGAGGTCTATCAAACATCCAATACATACAAAGATTTAACGCTCTTAACGGGTTCTGCTGATAGTATGCTCATTAATGAGCCCGGAAGATATATCTATACACAGTTAAAATATAAATTCTAATACTTTGACCCCCACGGGGGTCGATCATCATTTTCTTGAACCAAAATAATTTTATTTATTGCTTCAGTTTTCCAATCAAGTGGTTTTTAGCATTTTTTTCGATATAATTTGAGTGCTATTAAAATGTAAGGAGAAAAACCAATGGCATTATTTGATGAGGTAAAAGATGTTGTTGTAGAGCAGCTGAATGTAAGTCCGGATGAGGTAAAAGAAGAGTCCAAGTTTGTAGAGGATCTAGGTGCTGATAGTCTAGATGTTGTTGAGCTTGTAATGGCTTTAGAAGAGAAATTTGATATTGAAATACCTGACGATCAAGCTGAAAAAATCGCAACTGTATCAGATGCTGTAAAGTTTATCGAAGACAATAAATAATATTTCCCCTTTTGGGGGGATTCTTGTTGGTTAAAATTAAGAGGTTTTGCATGAGCTTTTAGTTTTGCTCAATCTATACTGGCGCAAGGAGATAAAGTGAGAAGAGTAGTCATAACAGGCTTGGGGATGATAAATAGCTTAGGGCATGATAAAGAGAGTGCTTTTAAAGCGATTGTTGAGGGAAAATGTGGCATAAGAGAGATAGAGCTCTTTGACGCTACAAATCAAACGGTAAGAATTGCCGGCGAGGTTGTTGATTTTGATCCAAACACGGTTATGGATCCAAAAGAGGTCAAGAAAGCCGATAGATTTATTCAATTAGGCATCAAAGCGGCACAAGAAGCGATGAGTGACGCAGCATTTAAAGAAGAGTTTGATGCAACAAGATTTGGTATATCATCTGCATCCGGTATAGGTGGACTTGGAAATATAGAGAAAAATTCAATCATATGCGAAAGCAGAGGACCAAAGAGAATTTCACCGTTTTTTATTCCCTCCGCGCTTGTGAATATGCTTGGAGGTTTTATCTCTATAAATCATGGTCTTAGGGGTCCAAATGTCTCAAGTGTTACGGCGTGCGCAGCAGGAACACATGCTATCATTGAAGCTACAAAAACAATTATGTTAGGTGGAGCAGATAGAATGTTGGCTGTAGGTGCCGAATCTGCTATATGCGCTGTAGGTATAGGTGGATTTGCATCAATGAAAGCTTTAAGTGCAAATAATGAAGAGCCACTAAAGTCTTCTCGTCCTTTTGATGCCGATAGAAACGGTTTTGTTATGGGAGAGGGTGCAGGGGCGTTAGTGCTTGAAGATTATGACTTAGCAGTTGCTAGAGGTGCAAAGATATACGGTGAAGTGCTCGGTTTTGGAGAGAGTGGTGATGCAAATCATATCACGACTCCTGTTGTAGATGGTCCTGCAAGAGCGATGAAAGCTGCTATAAGTATGGCAAAGGTTGAGAAGATAGATTACATCAATGCGCATGGTACGAGTACGCCGGCAAATGATAAAAACGAAACTGCGGCAATCAAAGATGCCCTCAGTGTCATCGGAATTCCCCCTATAAGTTCAACAAAAGGACAGATAGGGCATTGTTTAGGTGCAGCAGGCGCCATAGAGGCGGTTATTACATTGATGTCGATGAGAGATTCTATCCTTCCTCCTACAATCAATTATGAGACGCCGGATCCCGATTGTGATCTTGATTATATTCCGAATGAAGCAAGAAAAGCTGATATCAATGTTGCAATGAGCAACTCATTCGGCTTTGGCGGAACTAACGGAGTGATACTTTTTGGTAAAGTGTAAGGTTTACAAATGACAACTTATTTGGATTTTGAGCAAAAGATAAAGATACTTCAAGAAGAGCTGGATTCAGCAAAAGCCAAAGGTGATAAAAGCGAGATACCAAAAGCTCAAAAAAGTTTAGATAAAGAGGTTGAAAGAAGCTTTAAGGCTTTGAGTGATTATCAAAAATTACAACTTGCTAGACATCAAGACAGACCTTATGCGCTCGATTATGTAAGACTTATCATGGATGATTTTTATGAGATTCACGGTGATAGAGCTTTCAGAGATGATCCTGCAATTATCTGCTTTTTAGGCTATATTGGTGGTCAAAAGACATTAGTTGTCGGTGAACAAAAAGGAAGAGGTATTAAAAATAAAGTAAAGAGAAATTTTGGTATGCCAAATCCCGAAGGGTATCGAAAAGCATTGAGGGCTGTGAGATTGGCTGAAAAATTTGACATCCCCGTGCTTATGCTTGTGGACACTCCGGGTGCCTATCCGGGACTTGGAGCCGAAGAGCGAGGACAGAGTGAAGCAATTGCGAGAAATCTTTTTGAGTTTACGAGTATCGCTGTACCAATGGTCTCTGTCGTGATCGGAGAGGGCGGAAGTGGCGGTGCATTAGCTATAGGTGTTGCCGATAAATTTGCCATGATGCGCTACTCCGTCTTTTCCGTTATTTCACCCGAGGGATGCTCGGCGATTCTTTGGAACGATCCTGCAAAAGTTGAAGTTGCAACAAAAGCACTGAAAATCACTCCATCGGATCTTATTGATCATAAACTCATCGATGATATTGTTGAGGAGCCACTTATCGGTGCACATCGAGACAAAGAGGGTGCCGCAAAAGCACTTAAAGAGTATTATCTTAAAAATCTTGAAGAGCTTAGAGCGTTGAGTGTTGAAGATATGCTTCAAAAAAGATACGAAAAACTAACAAACGTTGGCGCATTTGCTGAATAGGAAATCATTTGTTTCATGATATAGCCATCTATATAGTCGATAAAATCGGCGATTTGGGCTATATTGGCATTTTTTTACTTATGTTCTTAGAGAGTAGTTTTTTCCCTTTTCCCAGTGAAGTTGTGATGATTCCTGCGGGTTATCTTGCTTCAAAAGGTGAGATGAATATTTATCTAGCACTTCTTTTTGGAGTTTTAGGTTCACTTACCGGTGCACTTTTTAACTATTATTTGGCTTTGTATTTTGGCAGATCTTTTTTATTACGTTATGGGAAATATATATTTTTAAATCCCGAGAGTCTTCTTAAGTTGGAGAGTTTTTTTGAAAAACACGGAGAGATATCAACCTTTAACGGCAGGTTAATTCCAGGCGTAAGACAATATATTTCTTTCCCCGCAGGACTTGCAAAGATGAATGTTTTAAAGTTTTCTCTGTATACATCTTTTGGCGCATTCTTGTGGATGGTTGTATTGGTAATAATCGGATATTTTATAGGAGCCGAGCAAACATTAGTTGATAAATATTTAAATATTGCAGCAATAACTGTTTTGATTTTTGCTACATTTCTTACCTTGACGTATATCTTTTTTTATAAAAGAAATTCTAAATAATCCAAATTTTTCTATTTTTACCTTTTATTTTGATACTTTTATGGGAAAATTGTGTCTCAAATTTTATGGCAATATAAGATTTATGCTCTTGTATTGTAATCCTCCCTATGTTCTCAAATGCAACTTTAGCGTCTTTTATAAACGCACCCAAGATGTCTTTTGGGCTAATTTTCTCTTTTTTTCCTCCATTGATTACGAGAGTTTTATTGATATTTGTGAGTTTTGTTGAATGTTTGTTTTCATCTATCATTAATTCATAGGATTCTTTAGAGAGTTGATCAAAAAATGATTTTTGAGATACATCAAAAATTGAGATTGCCTCTCCTGATTTCTGTGCTCTTGCCGATCTTCCTATGCGGTGTGTATATATCTCTTTTTTTTCCGGTAATTTATAGTTAAAGACAGTATCGATATCATCTATATCAAGTCCTCTTGATGCTATATCTGTTGCCACAAGAACTCTTACCGAGCTGTTTGAGAGTTGTATGATTGCCTCATTTCTTTGGACTTGGTCTAGATCACCGTTGAGCAATGTGCACGGTATTTTGTGTTTTAAAAGAAGCTCTTCTATCTCGTATGTCTCTTTTTTTGTATTGCAAAAGAGTATTGATCTCGTGGGTTGTTTTGTTATAATAGCTTTTATGAGAGCTTCTTGAGGATTTTTTGTAACAAGGAAATATTCTTTGATATTTTCTCTAGTTGTGTCAATTTCTAAAAGTTGCGCATCTTTTTGTATATTTTTTGCAAGATCAAGTACCCTTTTAGGGAGTGTTGCGGAAAAAAGGAGTGTCTGTCTTTTTGCATTGAGTTTATCAATGATCAATGCGATATCATCGTAAAATCCCATATCTAGCATTTTGTCAGCTTCATCAAGTATAACTGTTTTAATGTAAGTAAGGTCGATATTATCTCTACTGAGATGATCTAAAAACCTTCCCGGAGTTGCTATAATCATATGCGTTCCGTTTTGCATAGAAGCAACCTGTTCGCGCACTTTTACTCCGCCGTATAAAGAGGCAATCCTAAAATTTTCGTTATATTTTGAGATATCTCTTGCAACACTTGCTATTTGTATACAGAGTTCTCTTGTGGGTACAATGATGAGTGCTTGCGGTTTTGTTGTTTCTATCTGTATGCCATTAAGTGTCGGGATGATAAATGCAAGTGTTTTACCTGAACCTGTTTTTGCTTTTGCGATGATATCATTGCTTTGCAATATCTCTTTGATACTTTGCTTCTGAATAGGTGTCATATATTCAAAATTGAGATCCTCTAATGCTTTTTGGATATCAGATCTAAGTTCGGTAAATACGGAAAATGGATTCATATATTTTGAAGAAGATGATCCCGCGAGAGCGGGAGAAGAATTATGCTTGATTTTTGTGTTCAAGAATCAGCTTTAGAGCTTCATCTTTAAGTAAAAGCTTCTCTTTTTTGATATTTTCAAGCTCTAGATCAGATAAATGAGCTCTCCCCTCGTCGGCATCTTTTGCTTGTCTGTCTAATTCATTATGTTTTTCAAATATTTTTGCAAAATGTGCATTTGTAGCTTTGAGTTCGTTTATTTCATCTCTATACTCATGTAGCATATTTACTCTCCTTTATTTTTTTATATTATATCTTTTTTGGGTTTAACATCAGGTTCTATATTCGGCATTTATCTTAACATAGTCATAGCTAAGATCACATCCATATGCCGTATAGCTTCCATCCCCAATTCCAAGATCACAAGTGATTTTGAAGCTCTCTTGTTTCATAATTTTATAGGCAAGCTCTTCTCTTTGTTTGTTGAGCTCTCTTTGTGTGCTTGAATATATCAAAAGATCATCATAAAAAATACTCAGCTTCTCTTCATCGCACTCTATTTCGCTTGCTCCTATAGTTGAGGCGATTCTTCCCCAATTTGGATCTTCACCAAAAAGTGCCGTTTTTACCAAAAGCGAGTTGCTGAGATTGACAGCTGCTTTTTGAGCTTGCGCATCATCTTTTGCTCCTTTTACTTCAAAAGCAACAACTTTTGTAGCTCCTTCGCCGTCACGTAACATCATCATCGCCAGCTCAAAGGTAATTCTTTTGAGTGCTTCTCGAAACGCATCTTTGTCATAAGCATCACTTGTTTTGTTGGCTAGAAGTATCGCACTATCATTTGTAGAAGTATCACCGTCAACGGATATTTTATTAAATGAGCCTTCAACGGCTTCTTGGAGTAACTCATCCATATCAGTTTTAGGAATAGCTGCATCTGTGAGTATGAAACAGAGCATCGTTGCCATAGCAGGGTTTATCATCCCGGCACC
>JAFGVX010000064.1 GCA_016937775.1 Campylobacterales bacterium
ATGCTGCATGGTTGCACCATAGAAGATGCTTGCCTTATAGGCATGAGTGCAACCATACTTGATGGAGCCATCATAGGCAAAGAATCGATAGTAGGCGCAGGCGCACTTGTAACACAAAATAAGCACTTCCCTCCGCGTAGTCTCATCCTCGGCTCTCCCGCAAAAGTAGTGAGAGAACTTACTCAAGAAGAGGTCGATGAGCTCTATGCGAGCGCTGCAAGATATGTGGATTTTAAAGATAAGTACCTATGATAAATAGCACAACTATCACAAAGACTATCAAAGACATTATGAGTCCAAGCGTTATCGGATTTACTCTAAAAGTAGCTTTTTTATCACTTCTTATTACGCTACTGATCATGTGGTTTGCTTATGGACTATTAGAATCTTTTCTTGCTTCTTATCTCACATGGATACCGTGGGATTTTCTCAAATCCGCAGTTGCAAATCTTGGTATCATACTTACGGGATATGTCATATTTATCGCCAATATCTCTATCTTCACTTCGCTTTTATCGGATAAACTCTTAGTAAAAATAGCGAAAAAACACTATAGCGATGTAGAACAAGCGGGCGAACCTAAAATATCTCAAACACTTTGGATCAATATAAAAGCTACACTTCTTTTTTTACTGCTTTTTATTATCACTCTTCCGTTTTTATTTATCCCAATCTTGGGGCAAATAGTGATGCTCTTTTTATGGTCCATTCTCATAAAAGCACCTACAGAACATGATGTCAATTCACTCTTTAACACACACACGAACAAATCAAGCAGACTTATTTCGATTATCGCTTCTCTTTTTAATTATGTCCCTCTACTTAATATTTTTTCTTCTATTTTTGCCCAAATCCTTTTCTTACATGCCATGATGCAAAAAGAAGCCTAGATATTAGATTTTTTCTCTTTACTTCTTGTCTTTTTACTTGAGTTTGAAAATTGGATCAAATCGTCGCTTGTTTTTACATATCGAGGAATATTTTCAAAACTCTTCATAAATACATAAAAGGCTGAGAGTGCATCACTGTATGCACGATGATGTGTCGTCGTCGGGATACTAAGAGATTCGATAAGATATGCCAAACCATACCGCTCGCTCTCAAATGTCTTTTTTGCTAAATCCAAAGAGCATACCGTCATATTACCAAGCTCTCCAAGCCCATTTCTATGCATAGAAGCTGAGAGAAAAGAGGCATCAAACCTTGCATTATGTGCGACAAATATACTCTCACCCATAAACTCTTTGAGCATCAAAAGTGCCTCTTTTTGAGAAGGAGCTCCCCTTAAATCACTCGGCTCTATGCCCGTTACCTTAGTGATATAATCAGGCAAAAAAGCACACTCTACAAAAGTCTCAAATCGATCTTTAATCTCGCCGTTTTGGGATAAAATTGCTCCTATCTCGATAACTTGTGATGAATTGGGTTTGGAACCGTTTGTCTCTATATCAACTATGCAATACAAATCACTTTTATAATCATTAAAAGAAGGTGCGTGGCGATAAAATCCACTATCAATAACATCGATAGGATACCCTGAGGCCTTAAGCAGATGATAGATAGTATCACTTCGCTCAAAAAGAGTCGAATGTTTATATACTATCGTATCATAGTGCTCTTTTTCTATGATGCCACTATTTTTTCTAAAAGCTTTTGTAAGCTCTTCAAAGACTTTTTGCATTGGCTATAAATGCCTCTATCTTTTGATGATCCTTGATCCCTTTTTCTCTCTCAACGCCACTACTTACATCGACACCATAAAATCCATACCCTTTTAACTCACTTAAATTCTCAGGCATCAAACCGCCTGCTAAGATGATGTGAGAGCAATCAATTCCCTTAAACCACTCAAGCGCGACCCTTTTACCTTCGCCACCATAACTTTCCACAAAAGCATCCACAAGGATGTACTCATCTTTATATTTGAGAATATCCTCTTTTGATGTTGCACGCACTACCCTAATATAAGGAGTTTGAAGTTGATTGAAAAAATCACCTTCAGGCTCAAAATGAATCTGTGCGATATCAATGCAAACCTCATTGCATACTGTATCAACACTTTTGGCATCCGCGTTGACAAAAAGTCCAACTATTTTTACAAATGGGGGTAGTTTTTCGATAATTGCTTTGACTTTTTTTGGCTCTATAAAACGAGGTGATTTTTCATAAAAGACAAATCCAAGTGCATCAGCCCCTGCGTTGCATGCTATCAACGCATCCTCTAGATTTGTAATGCCGCATATTTTGATTCGTGTCAATTTAAACCTTTAGTGACTCAATCGCATATTTAACACCCTTAGGGTTATTATACACATAAGAGCCCGCAACCACAATATCAACGCCTGCGTCTCTAAGAGTCGTTACATTTTCATCATTAACTCCACCATCAACCTCAATGAGACAGTTTGGGTTCCTCTTCTGTGTGAGTATTTTGAGTTTTTGTGCTTTTTCGATAACAGAAGGAATAAAGCTCTGTCCTCCAAAACCCGGATTAACACTCATAAGCAATACCATATCGACATCTTCAAGCAAAAACTCTACTGTCTCAGGAGGCGTATGCGGATTAAGTACAAGTGCGGGAGAGATACCTAGAGCTCGAATTTTTTGGATGAGTCTATGAGGATGCTTCTCCTCTTCTATGTGAAATGAGATATACTTTGGTTGTAGCGGTGCAAAAAGATCGACAAAAAAAGTATTGTTTTCAACCATAAGGTGGATATCAAGTGGTTTTGAAGCCACCTTTGCAACAGCACCTACAACCGCAGGACCTATGGTGAGATTTGGTACAAAATGCCCATCCATCACATCAACGTGCACAAGATCACAACCGCCTTCACATATGGCTTTAACATCTCTTTCTAAATTGCCGAAATCTGCCGATAGTATACTTGGAGCAACCAACATATATGCACCTTTTTTGACTGTATTATAACATAAATAGCGATTTTTATTTAAGCAATATTTAGGAAATCTTGGATATAATCGCACACAAAATTGATATTTCCCTCTCATAACTAGAGGCAATTTCATAAGAAATTATAGACTAAAAGGTAAGACTATGGCACAGAGATGTTCAGTAACAGGCAAAGGTCCAATGAGCGGTAACAATGTTTCGCATGCAAACAATAAGACAAAAAGAAGACAACTTCCAAACCTTAGAACTCTAAGAATTAAAAATGAAGATGGGACAACACAAAAAATCAAAGTAGCCGCTTCAACACTTAGAACAATGAAAAAAAGAGCGCAAGCAGAAGCTATTCAAGCGTAATGCTTTTTTAGATAGAGCTGAGCTCTATCTTCCACATCCATTTTAGGACTCCCAATGTTCCAAATAATTTCCCTCAAAAACGGTATTGATAATGTTCAAGGATTTTACTGTGGAGCAGTCAATGTCGGTATGCGTACAAATCCCGCAAACTCTAGTCCATCAGATATCGATGGGGATGTCACATTCATTCGTAGTGATCATTTATGTGATGTAAGCGCCGTATTTACAAAAAATAGATTTCAAGCCGCACCGATTAAACATTTTAAACGATATAAAAAAGATTTTCAAACAGACTTCTTACTTATAAATGCCAAAAACGCAAATGCAATGACGGGCGAAGCCGGTATAGAGGATATCAATGAGATATTTCAAAGCCTAAGTAACAAAATAGCAATCACAAATCCAATCATGAGCTCTACCGGAGTAATTGGCTATAGACTTCCCAAAGAAAAAATAATAAGTGCTTTCGAGAGCTTTAATTTCAATAGTAAAAATAGCCACGAAGCAGCAAGAGCCATCATGACAACTGATAGCTTTGCCAAAGAATTCTGTTTTAAA
>JAFGVX010000065.1 GCA_016937775.1 Campylobacterales bacterium
ATAATCGTAGGGATGAGTTTTTCGTCATGCTGTTTTGAACCATAGTTGTTTGAACAGTTTGTTATGATTGTATTCATCCCATAAGTATGATGGTAGGAACGCACGATCATATCGCTTCCTGCTTTGCTAGCACTATATGGAGAATTTGGAGCATAAGGAGTTGTTTCACTAAATAGTCCGCTTTCGCCCAAAGTACCGTAAACCTCATCGGTTGAGATATGGTGAAATCGTGGTAGTTTTGAATTTTGGATTTTGGATTTTGAATTATCTTCTTTTTTCTTCATCATTAAACTTTCATCATTCAAAATTTCATTTAAGTATCGATCTTTATACTTAAATGGTGCATCCATCCAATGCTTGTAAGCTATATCTATTAGTGTATATGTTCCGTTTACATTTGTCTGTACAAATACACCGGGATTTTTGATGCTATTATCCACGTGGGACTCCGCTGCAAAATGGATGACACCTTTGATATCATATCTCTCAAATATCAACTCTACAAGTTCTCTATCACAGATGTCTCCTTTTATAAATTTGTATCTAGGATTTGATTCACATTCAGCTAGATTTTCTAAGTTTCCTGCGTATGTTAAAAGGTCTAAGTTTACTAGATTATAGTTTTCGTATTTTTCTAAGAAATATGGCACAAAATTACTACCTATAAATCCAGCACCACCTGTTACTAGAATAGTTTTAAATTTTGAATTTTGAATTTTGAATTTTTTCATTAATTATTTTCCCTTGATGATTTAACAATACTTGTTATAATTTTTATTATTTCATTAATATCACCAAGTAGAGTCACAACATATTGCTCATTATTGTTTAAATAATCTGTTTCTATCAATAAATTTATCCAATATTTTGCTTCTCTAGCTTCTTTGCTGGCTATGCTCATCTTAGATATAAAATCATTGCGAGATTGTCCTGCCTGAGCTTCGTGGACATTCACTCCTATGGATGTACCGCTTCTTAGAAGTTGCTTAGATAATGTATACTCTTTTTTTTCTTCACATAAATACTTATATAACTTTACTATTCTAATCGCAAAGTCAAATGATTTATCTAATATTATATTTTCACTACTCATCATTCAACACTTATCATTCAAAATTCTTTTCAAGCAATCTTGAAGAGAGTCTTTCCAATATGGTATTTCTATATTAAATTTATCTTTTATTTTTGCTTTATTGAGTAGTGAATAATGTGGTCTTTTTGCCGGTGTTGGATATTGAAATGTTTCTATAGGGACTATTTTGCAATCTATCTTTGCCATTTTCATAATCTCTTTTGCAAAATCATACCAGCTTACTACGCCCTCATTACTGAAATTGTAAATTTCAACATAAGTGCTTGAATGTTGAATGTTGAATGTTGAATGTTGAATTATTTCCAAGATGGCTTTCGCCAAATCTCTCGCATAAGTCGGGGTTCCTATTTGATCATAAATGACGCTAAACTGCTCTTTCTCTTTGCCTAACCGCAACATTGTCTTTACAAAATTTGATCCGTAACTTGAGTAGACCCATGATGTTCTGATGATTATGGCATTTTTTGGGTTAATTTCTTGGATTGCATGTTCACCTGCAAGCTTTGTTTTTCCATAGACCGATTGTGGATTTGTTAGATTATATTCGGTGTATGGCATATAGTTTTTGCCATCAAATACATAATCGGTCGAGATATGGATAAGTTTTATATTTTTCTCTTTTGAGATTTTTGCCAAGTTCTTCACTGCGAGATGATTTATCTTGTCTGCTAGTTCTTGCTCGATTTCTGCTTTATCCACTGCCGTATAGGCTGCACAATTGATGATAATTTTTATTTCATTTTCAATACAAAAAGATTTTACTTTTTGAAAATCAGTAATATCTAAGTCTTGCGATGTTGTAAAAAAACATCTATAATTCAACATTAAAAATTCATCATTCAACATTTGAAGTTCACCTCCAAGTTGTCCTTTTGAGCCTGTCACTAAGATTTTAAGCATAATAGTCAACCCCATATTCAAAAAGTTCATCTACATCTTTTAAGAGTGGTTGCTTCATATCTTTATCAGACAATTGAAGCCGTGAGTGTTCTATTTGCCAGTCGATGCCGATATTAGCATCATCAAATGCTATACCTCTATCACACTTAGGGGAGTAGTAGCTATCAACCTTATAGGTAAAAACTGCCTCATCTGAGAGCACCATATATCCATGGGCAAATCCTCTAGGGATGAGTAGTTGTCTTTTATTCTCTTCATTGAGCTCAATTGCAACATATTTACCAAAAGTTGGCGAACCTACTCTGATATCAACAGCAACATCCAAAACACTCCCTTTGACAACTCGAACTAACTTTGTTTGCGCAAAAGGAGGCAACTGGTAGTGCAAACCTCTCAATACTCCAAAAGATGATTTGGATTCATTATCTTGACAAAAATTTATCTTAAAACCCAAAAACTCTTTCAATGTATTCTCTTTGAATGTTTCTACAAAATATCCTCTATGATCCCCGTGAACAATAGGCTCACATATGATAACTTCAGGAATGTCCGCTCTTGTAAAGTTCATCGTGCAACTCTTCCCTCTTGTGCTCTTCTAAGCAAATACTCGCCATACTGATTTTTTTTAAGCGGTTGTGCGAGCTCTATAAGTTTCTCTTTTGTTATATAACCCATCTCATAAGCGATCTCTTCCAAGCAAGCTACTTTAAGCCCTTGTCTGCGTTCAATCGTTTGTATAAATGTTGCGGCTTCAAGCATACTCTCATGCGTCCCTGTATCAAGCCATGCATATCCTCTGCCCATAAGCTCAACTTTTAATCTATCCTCATTCAAGTAGTCTTGATTAAGCGTGGTAATCTCGAGTTCGCCTCGTTCACTTGGTTGAATATTTTTTGCTTTTTTTACTACATCTCTTGGGTAAAAATAGAGTCCCACAACTGCATAATTTGATTTTGGATTTTTCGGTTTCTCCTCAATCGAGATTACTTTACCCTCGCTGTCAGACTCAGCAACTCCATATCTCTCAGGATCATTAACTCTATATCCAAAAACAGTTGCTGATTTTCCCTCTTTTGCATTTTTGATCGAATTTACCAAGAGCTCGTGAATACCTTGTCCATAAAATATATTATCTCCCAAAATCAAACAAGCATCATCACCGTCTAAAAACTCTTCACCCAATATGAAGGCTTGTGCTAGACCATCCGGACTCGGTTGCTCTATATATGAAAAACGCATACCTATGTCTGAGCCGTCTCCAAATAAATCTTCAAACCTAGGCAGATCATGAGGAGTTGATATTATAAGTACTTCTTTAATGCCTGCTAGCATAAGAATTGAAAGTGGATAATAAATCATCGGTTTATCATAGATTGGAGCTAGTTGCTTGCTAATTCCTCTTGTAATAGGGTAGAGTCTTGTGCCGCTTCCGCCGGCAAGGATGATGCCTTTCATGAGTACATGCCTTTGTTTTATTAAAAATTATAACAATATATTCTTATGATAGGAACAAAGAGGAGGAACACTCCTCTCGATTTTATGCAAGTTCAGGAATACGTATATTTTGTCCCGGATAGATGAGATCTGCATTTTTGATGACTTCTAAATTTGCCTCAACGATAATCGGATATTTCGATCCGTCACCATAAAAAATAGTTGCTATTTCCCAAAGCGTATCGCCTTTTTGAATAGTATAAAATTTTGATTGAGGCTCAGGAGTAATGTTTGGTAGAAGTACTAGTTGATCAGCATTAACTTTTGCAATCCCTTCAACATTTCCGGCAATCAAGATCACTTTTTCTCGCGTAGCAGAATCTTTTGCAACACCGGCTATTATAACTGTGTCTCCATCGACTTCAACAACTAATCCCTGCACGGAAACATCATTGAAACTCTCTTCTATCTCTTTTTTTATAGCTACATTATCGTCACCCTTGCCAAGTAATTTTTTACCGGCATTTACCAAGAAATCAAAAAAACCCATGATACATTCTCCTTCATTTTTAGTTACATATCATTATAGGCTATTTTGGTTAAAAAAAATAGTGTATTATCTACCTATTTTTTTTGAGAATTCTAGGCAACGTTATACCTGTTTGATTTTGATACTTTCCTTTTCTATCTTTATAAGTCGTTTCACACGCTTCATCACCTTGCAAGAAAAGCACCTGTGCTATCCCCTCATTTGCATAAATTTTTGCAGGAAGCGGAGTTGTATTTGATATTTCTATAGTGATATGCCCTTCAAACCCTGGCTCAAAAGGAGTAACATTGACGATAATACCACATCTTGCATATGTACTTTTACCCAAACAAATCGCTAAAGTATCACTTGGCATTTTAAAATATTCAACCGTTCTTGCAAGCGCAAAAGAGTTAGGCGGAACGATGCAGACATCTCCCTTGAAATCTACAACATTGGCATCATCAAAATCTTTCGGATCTACAACTTGCGCATTTATGTTTGTGAAAATTTTAAATTCATTGCTCACGCGTATATCATACCCATAGCTACTCACTCCGTAACTTACGATTCCTTCACCTACGAGATTTTCACAAAATGGAGATATCATCTCATGCTTTAGAGACATCTTTCTTATCCAACTATCCGACTTTAAACCCATACGGTTTCCTTAAACTAATCTCTAATAACTTCTATAACTGCTTTTGTTCTTTGCTTTTCAAAATAATCTTTCAAGGCTGATTCTCTTTGATCTTCTTCCCATTTTTGCAAAATTGCTTTACGAGAATCTTCAAAACTTTTCTCTCTCACGCCATTCTTCGACTCAACATAGTAGACAATGTATCCGTTACCTGCATCAATAGCGGGCGTTATATTCCCCGATGGAGTTTGAAGCAACACGGGAAGCAAAGATGGAGAAATGTTTTCTATCTTTTGAGTTATTTTTCTTGAAGTTACATCACCGCCACCCGCTAAAGGATTTGAAAAAAAGATTTCCAATCCCCTTTTTGTTTTTGACTTATATTCAGTCATTGTGATAGATGTCGGCAATGAGAACATCTCTTTATGATTTTTATAATAGAGTTTCAACTCATCTTCACTCGGTTTTTCAATGGATTTCATAACCACTTCTTGAAAAAACTTCTGCTTTTGAATCTCTTTTTTGATATTTTTCCTATATTCTATCCAACTTGTTCCTTGCTGTTTCAAAAGAGTCCTCATTTTGCTCTCAGATATTTTATTGCGCGCTGCGATATCCGCTATCTTCTGGTCTACTTCATCTTCACCTATTTTAATGCTTTCTAAAGCATTTTTTTGTAATTTTTGAATGATGAGCTGATCTATTGCTTCTTGTTTCGATATCTTTAACCCCGCTTGCATCTTTGCTATCTCACTAATCATAATCGGCTGATTGTCAACGATAATGGCAACCCCATCTACCATTTGTGCATGAGCAAACAAAAAGAGAGAGAGAAAAGTTACTGTTAATATCTTTTTCATAATCATCCTAGCTCTAATTTTTAAAAGCTATTGTAACATATAGTTTTAAAATCTAGCCATTACTCTTTCATTTTCATTAAAGGATTTTAGTTACATTTGTGCTACAATAACGAAAATTTGCATCTTGAAAGTTAGTCTGTTTATGAAAAATCTTATAATAGTAGAATCCCCCGCAAAAGCTAAAACAATAGGTAGTTTCCTAGGAAAAGACTACAAAGTTATAGCTTCAAAAGGTCACATAAGAGACCTTCCCCAATATAAGTTCGGCATAAAAATCGATGAAAAAAACGGGGATTTTATACCTGAGTATATCATTCCAAAAGAAGCAGGTGGCACCGTAAAAGAACTCAAAACTTACGCTAAACAGGCACAAACACTCTATATCGCAACGGATGAAGATAGAGAAGGAGAAGCCATAGGCTACCATATAGCAATGGCGATTGGCAAAGAACCCTCGAGTTTACCTAGAATCGTTTTTCATGAGATTACAAAACAAGCAATCAATAATGCACTTGAAAATCCAAGAAAAATCGATATGGCGAGTGTAGACGCGCAACAGAGCAGAAGACTTCTTGATAGAATCGTCGGCTATAAACTCTCTCCTTTGCTTAGCAGTAAAATACAAAGAGGATTAAGTGCAGGACGAGTGCAAAGCTCTACACTTAAACTTGTTGTTGATAAAGAGAGGGAGATAGAGGCTTTCAAGCCTCAAGAGTATTGGAGTGTTGATGCTCTTTTTGATGAAAATATCGATGCCTCTCTATACAGTTATAAGGGTCAAAAAACAGATAAACTCTTTGTTGAGAATGAGACAATGGCAAATGAGATTAAAACCTCTATTTTGAATGATGCGTTCATCGTAAATGATATCGAAACACGTTCGCAAAAGACAAAAACGCCGCCACCTTTTATGACATCAACCTTGCAACAAAGTGCCTCTACAAGACTTGGTTTTACCCCCAAAAAGACGATGATGATAGCTCAGAAACTCTACGAGGGTGTCAAAACAGACAGGGGAATAACCGGCGTGATAACTTACATGCGAACCGATAGCCTCAATCTCGCAAAAGAAGCAGTGCAGAATGCAAGAGAGTACATCAAAGCAAATTTTACTCCCGAATATCTCCCCGCTAAGCCAAAATTTTATACCTCAAAAGCAAAAGGGGCACAAGAAGCGCATGAAGCAATCAGACCCACTATGATTGATTTCGATCCAAAAAGTGCTTCACAGTACCTAGATAAAGATGAGCTAAAGCTCTATACACTTATCTACAACAGATTTTTGGCTTGCCAGATGAATGAAGCCGTTATCGAATCTCAAAGCATTATCTTCAAAGGTAAAGAGAGTGAATTTAAAGCAAGTGGAAAGAGACTCTCATTTGATGGTTTTTATAAAGTTCTCGGATACAGCGAAAAAGATAAACTCTTGCCTCACTTGAAGCTTGAAAGTAAAAGCGAATTGCAAGAGCTCAATATCAAACAACAATTCACACAACCACCTTCAAGATACAGCGAAGCCAGCCTTATCAAAACGCTAGAATCTTTAGGAATCGGTAGACCAAGTACTTATGCCCCGACTATTACCATACTTGCACAGAGACTATATATAGAGATCAAAGAAAAAAGGATTCATCCTACAGAAATTGCGATGATAGTAACAAAGACACTTGAAGATAATTTTGCAGAAATTGTCGATAGTGGTTTTACGGCAAACATGGAAGAGCGTCTCGATCTAGTCGCAGAAGGCAAAGAAGATTGGCAAAAAATGCTCAAAGACTTTTACAGCTCATTTATGCAACAGATAGAAAAAGGGAAAAAAGATATCAAAAGCTTAAAAAGTGCGACACCAACGGGAGAAAAATGCCCTGAGTGTGGGGGTGAACTTCTTTTGAGAAAAGGAAGATTTGGCGAATTTGTAGCTTGCGGTAATTTTCCTAAGTGCAAATATACTAAAAACCAAAATGAAGAAAATACAGCACTAAATGAAGAAAAAAGTGATGAAATCTGCGATAAATGCGGCTCTCCTATGGTTATCAAAGAGAGCAGAAGAGGAAAGTTCCTCGCATGTAGCGCATATCCTAAATGTAAGAATGCAAAATCGCTCACTCCACCCAAAGAGCTCGAAGTTCCTTGCCCGAAATGTGGAGGCAAAATCATAGAAAGAGTGGGCAAAAGAGGGAAATTCTATGGATGCAGCAACTATCCGAAATGTACATTTATAGCAAATTTTGAGCCAACAGATAAAAAATGTCCGCTATGCGGCTTTATGATGGGCAAAAAAACTCTTAAAACAAAAGAGTATTATGAATGTTTCGAGTGCAAACACAAAGAAGATATCAAATGAGTACTGTCTATCTTTGCGCCATCAACAATGTACTTAGCGGTGCATGTAACGAAGATTGTGCGTTTTGCACACAAAGCATCAAACACCATGCCGATATTGAACGTCACAATTATAAACAAATTGAACAAATCGTATCAGAGGCAAAAGTTGCAAAATCATTTGGAGCTTTTGGATATTGTCTTGTTACTTCCGGCAAGGGGTTGGATGATAAAAAAACGGAATTTATAGCAAAAGTAGCGCGGGCGATTAAGCAAGACATTAGCGATATTCATCTCATCGGATGCAATGGAATTGCCGATCAAGATCAATTGAGATATCTTAAAAAAAATGGCATTGATAGCTATAATCACAATCTTGAAACATCTCCTTGGTATTATGAAAAAATATGCACGACACACTCATGGGATGAAAGATATCAAACTTGCGAAAATGTAAAGTTAGCTGGTCTTGCACTTTGCAGTGGAGGAATATTCGGCATGGAGGAAGATGCGGAAGATAGAGATGAACTCATAAGAGCAATCGCCTCGCTTGAACCTAACTCCGTGCCTATAAATTTTTTTATTTCAAATAAAGCACTCCCTATTAAAAGTTCAAATCTTGCACAAGATGAAGCACTCTCTATCATTAAAGAAACAAGAAAAACACTCGGAAAAGAGTCCATAATAATGATTGCAGGCGGCAGAGAGCTTATGTTTGGAGGCAATGAGAGAGAAATGTTTGGTGCAGGAGCAAATGCAATTGTTATAGGTGACTACCTCACGACAAAAGGCGAGGATGCCCTTAAAGACATTCAAATGATAAAAGATTTAGGATTTAAAATCGGCATAAAATGCTAATTATGAATAACGGTAATTTTTTGTGTTGAGTTGGAGTCTTTTTTTATCTTCTCCCATAAAATTTCTTTCTCACTCAGTATTTGACGAGTATCATTATTCACTTCATTATTTTGTATTTCTACGGAGATATTATCATCGAATTTTGAATGTGAATTTTCAATATAAGCTCTGTCTTCTCGGGAATTAAACGAATTCTCTTCACCCAAGACAACAAACGTGAAGAAAAAAAACAGAACCATAGAGTGCAAAGCTACTCTTTTGATTCAAGTTGTTTCAATTCAAAATACTCTTTTTGAAACTTTTGATTTTGATTTTGTAAATTTTGTGATTCTTGTTGCAATAATCTTTTTTCATTTTCTAAATGAATAAGTGCTGTTACCGAATTTTCTCCAAAAAGCAATATTCCGATATACGCACCAAATAACAATATAACAATTGAGAGGTAAATAAGAGTTTTTTTAGATAGTCCAAAGAGAGAACTGCTTTGGCTAAAATTTTTACTCAATAACATCTCCAAAAAGTTTTATGCCCAAATATTCACTCTCGACTAATTCGTTTTCTATCTCTAGAAGTCTATTGTATTTTGAAATTCTATCACTTCTTGCCGTTGAACCTGTTTTAATCTCCCCTGTATTGAGTGCGACTGCAAAATCAGCAATAAATGCATCTTCACTCTCTCCTGAACGATGGCTCATCACACATTTATAGCCTGAACGCTGTGCGAGTCTCACCGTCTTCATTGTCTCGCTCACCGTTCCTATTTGATTTGGTTTGATTAAGATAGAATTTGCAATCCCTTTAGATATACCCTCAGCCAATATATCAACATTAGTCACAAAAAGATCATCACCTACAAGTTGAATTTTATCTCCGAGTTTTTCACTCAATATCTTCCAGCCATTCCAATCATCTTCACTTAAACCATCCTCAATCGATACGATTGGGTATTTAGAACATAGCATTTCATAATATGCAACCATCTCTTCGCTTGTAAGTTTTCTATTTTCCGAAGCGAGATCATAGATGCCTTTTTTACTCTCTAATTCACTGCTTGCAACATCAAGCGCGATTGCTATCTGCTCGCCGGGTTTATAACCTGCTTTTTCGATCGCTTTAATGATAAGAGCTATGGGCTCTTCGTTATTTTTAAGATTTGGCGCAAATCCACCTTCATCCCCAACTGCCGTGCTTTCGCCCATATCATTGATAATTTTCTTCAAAGTATGATACACTTCGGCACTTGCTCGAAGCCCGGAGCTAAAACTTGTAAACCCTAAGGGCATAATCATATATTCTTGAAAATCCACGGAATTATTTGCATGTGCACCGCCGTTTATGATATTGAGCATCGGCACAGGCAATGTCATCGCATTAGAGCCACCTAAGTATCTATAGAGTGGTATCCCCAAAGATAAAGCGGCTGCTCTTGCAACCGCCATAGAAACGCCAAGTGTTGCATTCGCTCCTAAGTTTGAGTAATTTGAAGTACCGTCTATCTCTTTGAGCATTGCATCGATTGATGATTGCTCAAAAGGGCTCATACCGACAATTTCTTCAGCTATGGTTATATTGATATTTTCACATGCCTTGAGCACGCCCTTACCCATATATCTCTCTCCGCCGTCCCTGAGTTCTAATGCCTCTTTTTTACCTGTGCTAGCACCACTTGGCACGATAGCACTTGCTTGTATTCCATCATTTAGATAAACGGTTGCTCTGACGGTTGGATTGCCCCTGCTATCCATTACCTCGTCTGCTCTAATATCATCTATAATAACCATTTTTTACCTCACAATTTTTAGTGAGAATATTTTAACTAATTTTAGATAAGAGGTATGTTATCCATAGCAGATAACAAAAATGTGATGCCTTTGTTTAATCTTCGGTGCTCGTGATATCTTCTTGCCCCATAGCAAGCATGCTGCTAACTCCAAGTGCTTCTCTTACCTTATTCTCTATCTCCTCTCGAAGCACACTATTCTCTTTGAGTAGCTGTTTTGCACCTTCTTTACCTTGTCCAAGCTTTTGCTCGCCGTAGCTGAACCATGCGCCCGCTTTATCTATGATATCAAGCTTCACACCATAATCAATAATCTCACCCTCAGCAGAAATCCCTTCGCCAAACATAATGTCAAACTCAGCCTGTCTAAATGGAGGTGCAACTTTGTTTTTGACAACTTTTGCCTTAACTCTATTCCCTATTTGTGATTCGCCTTGTTTGAGTGTGGCTATGCGCCGCACATCTATTCTTACCGAAGCATAAAATTTTAAAGCATTTCCTCCTGTTGTTGTCTCGGGTGATCCATACCCCATAGTGCCTATTTTCATACGAATTTGATTGATAAAAATTACTGTCGTATTGGTTTTATGTAAAATTGATGTGATTTTTCTAAGCGCCTGGCTCATAAGTCTTGCTTGAAGCCCGACATGTACATCCCCCATATCTCCTTCAATTTCACTTCTTGGAGTAAGCGCAGCAACCGAGTCAACCACTATGACGCTCACCGCACCGCTTCTTGCTAAAGTTTCAAGAATATCAAGTGCTTGTTCTCCAAAATCAGGCTGACTCACAAGAAGATTTTCTACATCCACGCCTAAATTTTTTGCATAACCAATATCAAGAGCATGCTCTGCATCGATAAAAGCACATATTTTGCCCTCTTTTTGTGCTGAAGCAACAACCTGCAATGAAAGCGTTGTTTTCCCGGAAGATTCCGGCCCATATATCTCTATAACTCTTCCTTGCGGTACACCGCCTATTCCAAGTGCTATATCAAGTCCGAGTGAACCGGTACTGATGGAAGCCAAAGGCTCTATCTCCTTATCGCCTAAGCGCATAAGCGTGCCCTTACCAAATGTTTTGTCGATCTGCTTTATGGCCATCTCAAGGGCTTTTTCTTTTTGTGCATCCATTGCCATACTCATCCTTTATCCTTTGTAGTGAAATTCTACCACCATTTTAATCGATTTCAGAAAAGATATGAAAAAATATGTCATTTTGTCATATTTTTATTGATGCGCTGTTGCGCATCTTAATATTTTGAAAAAAATAATATTTCTGTTTGTAGATACTACTGCTTGATATATGCATCAATAGATGCGTTAATCTTAGCAATTTCTTTTCTAAAAGGTTCTATATATATAGGTAAAAGCTCGTATTTTATCATAATCAATCTCTGTATGACCTCAATAACCAACTTATATAAGTCTTCTGCGCCTATTGAGCCTGAGATTCCTCTAAGATCCACGCACAACATTCTTAACTGTTCATATCTAAAATCTTTTATGAGTTTTTCAAAAATATCGGGACTGTCTCCGTACGCATCTTTAAACTCAGAGAGTATCTCTTTGTAGAAAATTTCACTCCCGTTTGCTTGCTCTATGCCTATTTGTATATTGATGCCCTCTAGTTTAAGCGGAGTTTTTCTCTCTTTGACTTTCGTCTCATCTTTTCGTTCTAGGAAAGTGCTAAATGCCGTGAAAAACCTGCCTATTCTTAAAGGTTTAGCAAGATACCCGTTCATGCC
>JAFGVX010000066.1 GCA_016937775.1 Campylobacterales bacterium
CTATTACCGTTTTGAACAATCTATAGATCAGATCAAAGATGAGATCACTGTGCCTTTGAAGGTGGATTATCATGAACTTCTCAAGCAAAATATCATTGGGTGTCTAACCGTTATGTATGACACAAAAATAGTGGGAAAAGTCACTATGCCGCTGATAAGAAAACGGCAGGACTTTGGCCTTTGGCTGAAGATATTAAGAGAAGTTCCCTATGCCTATGCGATTAATGAGCCTCTGGCATACTACAGGATACATCACGACTCCATCTCCAACAATAAGGTCATTTCAAGCCAATATAATTGGAAACTTTACCGTGAAGTAGAAAACTTACCCTGGTATAAAGCGCTTTATTACTTTGCTTGGTATACATATAGAAGTCTTTTGAAGTATAGGTAATTTTAAGTAGATATATTTATTTCTTACGAATCAATCATTTGAACAAATAGAACAAAATAATTACGCCGTTTTCTCTTTTTGAGAGAGAAAGCGGTAAAAGAACAGATAGCAGACAATAAAAACTAGCGAGATTAAGATATTAATCTTTGAGTTATGCGCGAAGAGTGAGGATAGCAAGATAAAAGGGCTATAGCCGATAAGCAGTACAATAGAGGTGAGCGGGTTATTTTTTGTAATATGTCGATAAATTAGCATGTGCAGATGGTATGCATCAGGTTGCATCGGCGAGTATCCTACTTTGAGTTTACGATAGATAGAGAAGATTACTTCCCATACAGGATAAATTAAAATTGCTAAAATGTACCAAGGGCTAACCTCGGGATAATTGCTTGCTAAAAAGATACCTATTAATGCTATAATAAATCCTATAAGATACGCGCCACCATCTCCAAGAAAGATTTTACCTTTTGGAAAATTAATGATAAAAAAAGCGAACACCACACTCCAAACAATCAAGATTATGTCAACAATCCCATAATCGCCTATTAGCAGTGCTGTGTGTCCAAGAGAAAGTAGGATAAGAAGCGTAGTACCGGATGCGAGCCCATTGAATCCATCGATAATATTCATAGCGTTCATTAGTCCTACAATACTAAAAAGGCTAAAAAGGATGGCAAAGAAGTAGGGCAGACTAATTCCAAGACCAAGATAAGTAATCACGGAGTTTGTAAGAAGTATAGCAATACCGGCAGCAATAATTTGCAATATGAGACGAGTCTGTGGCTGCAATGATCGGTGCAGGTCTTCAAAAATACCGCTCAAAAATGCGAATATCATCGAGACAAAAAGCTTCCATCCAAAAGGAGTCAAGAGAATAACAAACATTCCAAAAAGTATACCTATCCCCCCGGCGCGCGGTGTTGCATCATGGTGGAATCTTTGTGGTTTTTCTTCAGTATGATTGTCGATAAAGAAGTCAAGTTTTTTACTGTATCTAATAGTAATTAATTGTCCTGCTAAAGAAATGAAAAATGCACTAACTGCAAGTTCCCATGCATAGTTCATGATATTCCTTTTTAAAAAATATTTTATTATCATAGCTTAAAAGTACTATATTTAAGAAATTATTTTCAGAGATATAATATCAGTACAAACCAAGTATGATATATGTGAATATTCAAGAAAAGTATTAGAATTTTTTTAAATTTGGAAAATATCTCATATAACAAAATAATTTTAGTAAATATGCTGTATGTTGGCAGAAGCTTTGTTGTAATTTAGTATAATTATAATTTACACTATGATAGCATGGTGAAGCTGAAGGAATATTATGAACCATATAATAACAACCAAACAGATTGTATTACTTAGTTTAATGGCTTTTGCATTTAGTTTTTTAATGCGACTTATTTGGGTTTATCAATTTAATGGGTATGAGCCCTATATATTTAACAGTCAATTTATGATTGGCACAAATGACGGTTATTTTTGGGCTGAGGGCGCTAGAGATATACTTGGCAACACAAGTGAGGTAAACTATAACTCCCCTATCAATCTTGCAATGTCTCAGATAACGGCTTTGATTGCAAGGGTATTGCCATTTTCTTTTGAAACCGTTATTTTTTATATGAGTGCATTTTTTGGCTCACTTATTGTAATTCCTCTTATTCTAATAGGTAAAGTTTTAGGAAAAATAGAAGTTGGGTTCATTGCAGCTCTTATTGCAAGCATTGCATGGAGTTACTATAATCGTACAATGGTGGGATATTTTGATACCGATATGCTCAATATAGTATTGCCGACATTTCTTCTTTGGTCCTTAATAGCAGGCTTAAATCTCAGAGAGGATCGATATATTCTCTTTTCAGTGTTGATAATAGTACTGTATCGTTGGTGGTACCCACAAAGCTATTCACTTGAACTTGCTTTTTTTATTATAGTTGCTTTTTATACAGGCTATAGATACTTCAAACAAAAAGAAGATATCTCTTTCGAGCTTATTTTATCCGGATTTATGTTGTTAGCCATGATGAGTGTTGATGATATAGTTAAGTTTTTCACAATCGTTATACTATATGCTATTTATAAAGCAGGATATTTAAAAAAATACTCAATCTATTTTTTATTGTTTGCTTTTTTAGCTTTTTTGTTAGCAGGAGGATTTGAACCTATTATCGGGAAAATAAAAGGATATATTCTAAAAGATCAAAGTAGTGTTAGTGGAGATATTTTATCTTTGCATTTTTATAGAGTCGTGCAAACAATTAAAGAAGCGGGGAGCATACCGTTTGAGCTTTTTGCAAGCCGTATTAGTGGGCATACGATAGCTTTTTTATTCTCGTTTATTGGGTATATATGGCTCTCGTTCAAACACAAAAGTATGCTCCTTGCTCTTCCCCTTGTAGGGCTTGGTTTTTTAGCTTATTCGAGTGGGCTACGGTTTACTATCTATACTGTGCCTCCCATGGCATTAGGAGCCGGATATCTTATCTATATGGTATCAAATTTAAGCGTTAAACCAAAGAACTATATTTTTATGGGACTACTAACAACTTTAGCGCTTGCTCCAAATATCGCTCATATCATTGACTATAAAACCCCGACAGTTTTCAATAAAAATGAGGTGGAAGTTTTAGATAAGATGAAAAGCATTGCAAGTAGAGAGGATTATATTCTTTCATGGTGGGATTATGGCTATCCTATTCGCTATTATAGTGATGTTAAAACGATTATAGACGGTGGTATTCATGGCGGAAAGAATAATTATCCTTTTAGTTATGCCATGAAGAGTTCTCAAGAAATTGCATCAAATGTATTGCGAGCAGATGTAGAATATGAGGAGAAAAGATTAGAGAAGTTCTCGAAATTTAAAGAAGAAATAGAATCAAAAGAAATAAACCTTGACTCAAACATCGCTCAAATGATTTTAGAGAGTGGATTTAAAGATGCCAATGATTTTTTAGCGTATGTTGAGAGTGGGGGCGAGATCAAAATGCCTCCAAAAAGCAGAGAAATTTATCTCTTTTTACCAAACGATATGTTGAGCATTTTCCCGACTATTTCCAAATTTTCAAAGATTGACCTTATGAGTGGAAAGATGGGCAAAGAGCCATTTTTCTTTATGACGCGTTTTATGCAAGATAGAGGTAATTATATAGATCTCGGTAGGGGTGTTGCATTTGATAAAAGCGGTAAATATGTACTCATAGGTGATACAAAGATTCCGCTAAAACATTTTATAACAACAAAATACGATAAAGATATGCATCTTCAAATAAGTGTTGATTCTATCGGTGAAGACGGAGAGCTTTATGCTATTTTTATGAGTGACTACCGACAGCTTTTACTGCTTGATGAAGAGATGTTTAATTCAACATTTATACAACTTTTTGTACTTGAAAAATATGATGAAAAATATTTCCAACCGGTCATTGTAACGCCTTTTGCAAAAGTCTATAAGGTAATGCGATAGATTATAAGAGAGTTCTAACTCTAAAGCTCTATCTGCTACAATGCCGTATCTAAAAGAAGAGGTTAATAATATATGATAGTGACTCGTTTTGCTCCAAGCCCGACAGGATTTTTGCATATCGGTGGTTTGAGAACAGCACTTTTTTCATGGCTTTTGGCGCGTAAAAATGGGGGTAAATTTTTACTTCGTATAGAAGATACAGATTTAAGCAGAAATTCTGAAGATGCGATGAAAGCAATTCTTAAAGCATTTGATTGGGTCGGAATGGATTATGATGGAGAAGTACTTTATCAGTCAAAAAGATTCGACATCTATAAACAGTATATCAATCAGCTTTTGAGCGAGGGAAAAGCCTATAAATGCTATATGAGTAAAGAAGAGCTTGATGCTCTAAGAGAAGAGCAGATGGCACAGAAGATACGACCTCATTACGATAGAAGATACAGAGATTTTACGGGAACGCCACCTGTGGGGATCAGTCCTGTTGTCCGCATTAAGGCACCACTTGAGGGAGTGATATCCTTTAAAGATGGGGTAAAAGGAGAGATAAACATAGCTGCAAGCGAAGTGGATGATTTTATTATCGTTCGAAGTGACGGTACGCCGACTTACAATTTTGTAGTTGCTGTTGATGATGCGCTTATGGGCATCACGGATGTTATACGAGGCGATGATCACCTCTATAATACACCAAAACAGATAGTAATTTACCAAGCTCTCGGCTTTGATTTCCCTCGTTTTAATCATGTAGCCATGATCAATAATGAACAAGGAAAAAAGCTTAGCAAGAGAGATGGGGCAACCGATGTGATGGAATATAAAGCACAAGGATTTTTACCTGAAGCGCTTCTTAATTTCTTAGTACGTTTGGGTTGGAGTCACGGAGATCAGGAGATATTTAGTATTGAACAGATGCAAGAGCTCTTTGATCCAAAAGATATCAATAAAAGTGCTTCGAGCTATAGCCTTGATAAGCTCTTATGGCTCAATAGCTACTATATTAAAGAGAGTACTAATGCAAGATTGGTAGTTCTGCTTAAGGATTTTGGTATAGACTTGCAAGGTAATTCTAAAAGCGATCTTATTCTTAGGGCAACAAAGGAGCGTGCAAGGACGCTCATTGATCTTGCCGGTCAGATATGTTTATTAATTGAAAGTCCAAAAAGCTATGATGAAAAGGCGATGAAAAAAGTTTGTAAAGAAGACACGCGTTTTATTCTCAACGATTTTATAAGTGCCATAAAAAGCAAAAGTCCAAAGAGCAAAGAGGCATTTCACGATCTATTGCAAGATTTTGTAGCACAAAAAGAGATAGGATTTGGCAAGATAGCCCAACCTTTGCGTTTGGCGCTTATGGGTGAGCTTAGCGGTGCCGGACTTGATGAGATTATGGAGATTGTGGGCAACGATGAAACGATAAAGAGGGTAGAAAAATTCATTTTAGCTATTTCTTAGAAATATCTCTAATGCTTTTTTCTCTTTTTTACCTATGCGATAATGGATATGTTCTAAGTACCATCTCGCATCTTTTGGAGAGATACCTCTTTTTTTTGCTGCTTCTTTAAGTATATATTGGGGGATTTTTACTTTTGTGTGTATAAATTCATGCGCAATCTTTTTATAGAATGCACCATTTTTGTTGTAGCAGAGTCTCGCAAATACAAAGGGTAATCTTTTTTGTTTTTGCCACTCAAGTGAAAGATCAAGTGCCTCTTTACCTTCGAGGTAATATCTTAAGGCTCTATCGCCAATCATCACTTCACCTTTGAGCCCAAGTTTTTTTGCCAAAAGATTTGAGCTTGCAGAGGCGGTATCATCCTTCCTTTTTCCTTTTAAAAGTAAGACACTATAAACTCTTCCTCTGCCTACAATTCCCGCATCTGTACATCGACACCTTTTTGAAGTTGCTGAAGAGATAAAGCCTGCATCTACTTTACGTGAATGGAAAAGTTTATTGATATCGCTTGGAACAGCACATTTTTTTCTAAGATTCATACGCGGGGCACTCTGTTTGATTCGTTTTTTTAAAAATGTCTGGAAAGGTAATAGATTGAGATACTCTATAGAGCCGAAGTTCAATTAAAGCTCCTTTTTAAGCCTAATTATACCAAAGTACTTTTATAATCAGAGCTTATTTAGGAGCATATATGATTACAATTGAATTTTTAGGACCCATTGCTCAAGAGAGCATAACTATAGAGGCAAGCTCCTTAAGGGATGTTGCAAAATTTTTACAGCAAGATTCAAAACTTTCATCTTGGCTTGATAGCTTGGCAATAGCAATTAACGATAAACTCACAGATAACTTGGATGCTCCACTCAATGATGGAGACAGAGTATCACTTTTACCTCCGGTGTGTGGTGGATGATGCTAGAGATATTTGAAGGAGCACTGCAGCCAAAAGAGATATTCAGCCGATGGTACGATGATGAATGTAATGCAAATTGGGGTGCTTTTATACCTTTTGTTGGCATCGTAAGAGAAGAGGATGAGATAGAAGCACTCAGTTTTGATATCTATGAGCCGATACTTATAAACTGGTTTGATGCTTGGCAGCAGAAAGCCAAACAAAGAGGAGCAAAATTAAGAATGGCACACTCAAAAGGCGATGTAAAAGTGCACAAGAGTTCTTATGTAGCAGCTGTACTTTCTCCTAAGCGCAGAGTGGCACTTGAGCTTATTGATGCGTTTGTGGAAGATTTTAAAGCAAATGCTCCGATATGGAAATATGATGTGATACAAAATAAACGAATATATGCAAAAAAGAGAAGTATGCCAATGAATGGTGCAGGGCTTTTGGCAAAAAAGGATTGATGTGGGGTTTATAAGTTTTGAAGAGTCATTGGAGATTTTAGATACGATTACCATAGAACAAAAAGAGACTATAGAGCTCAACATAGTTGATGCATTTGGTTTTGTGCTTGCTCAGGATATCATGGCTACAGAGAATGCTCCAGCATTTCCAACATCTGCCATGGATGGATATGCTTTTAAATATGCTGATGGTATTAAAAAATTAAAGATAACCGGTATCAATCCAGCCGGAGGAGAAAATAAACTCGAGGTAACGAATGGTAATTGTATCAAAACATTTACAGGCTCATTAATGCCCAAAGAGAGTGATACGCTTATTCCTATAGAAAATGTTAGAGTAGTTGATGATGAGATAGAGATAATCTCACCTGTAAGACAAGGAAGCAATGTAAGAGCTATCGGTGAAAACTATGCTAAAAATGAGCTCTTAATCCAAAAAGGAACAAGGATAGATTTTCCACAAATTGGCGTCATGGCAAGTTTAAATATCACTCAAATAAAAGTATATAAAAAACCTATTATTGGAGTTTTTGCGACGGGGAGCGAGTTGCTAGATGTTGGAGAAGAGCAAACATTAGCTTCTCAAATACGAAGTAGTAATCATGTAACTGTAGAGGCTATAATTAAAAAATATGGCGGAACATCATTGCAGTTTGGTTGCGTTAAAGATGATAAAAAGAGTATTACTAAAACACTTATAAGTGCATTGGAAAAATCTGACATAGTTGTTACTACCGGTGGTGTTAGCGTAGGAGATTATGATTTTGTAAAAGATGTCGTCAAGGAGCTTGGCTTTGAAGTGCTTTTCCATGGCGTTATGATCAAGCCGGGGCAACATATTATGTTAGCACAAAAAGAGGATCAATTTATATTGGCACTTCCAGGCTTTGCTTATTCCGCGACCGTAACAGCACTTTTATACCTACTCCCTTTTATTGGAAAATTCACTTCACAAAAGATGCAACTTAAAGAAATAAATGCAATTCTTCAAGAACCTTTTTGTAAAAAAAGCAATACAAAAAGCGAATTTACTGCCTGTAATGTAGAGATAATTGACGGAAAATATTTTTGTAATTTTAAAGATAAAAAAGAGGGGTCAAGTGCTATCTTGACCAATCTTTTAGCACCATCCTCAGCACTTTTATATACAAATCCTCATGAGTCTCCAAAAGACTCAGGAGAGTTGGTGCGAGTTTTACTTTTTGATTAAGTTGTCTTTGCGCTTCTTTTGATGAAGAGTGCGAGTTCAGCGATTGTTACACACCCTGCTTTCATAGCTTTTTCGATAAGTCTAAAATCTTTTTTATAATTCATAATAACCCCTTTATTTTTTATAGAATACTCAAATTGTCATAATTTTAGTAAAAA
>JAFGVX010000067.1 GCA_016937775.1 Campylobacterales bacterium
AGCTCACGCGACTAGTCGCTTTAAAATAAAACTTTATAAATTCTTTGCATTTTTAAATTCAGAAACTTCGCTCTCAACCATCGCATCTATCATGCGTATATAAAGATTAGCAATAAGATTTGGGGAAAGCCCGAGAGAGATCGCTTGCTCTCTTACTTTTGAGATCACTGTATCTATACGATCTTGCTCTTTTATCTCATCAATCGTATTTTTAAAATGAGCTATCTGCTTAATATACTCATTCCTCTTTGCTATAAGCGCAACTATCTCGGTATCAAGCTTATCTATCTCTTCTCTTGCTTCATCTAGAGTATTACATTTTCTCATATAAACTCCTTTAAAATCTATTGGGAGGATTATACCATAATCTTTAATTGGCAGTAACAAAAATTCTGTTTGTTTATTATACAATAAGAAGGAACAGCCCTTAGGGCTGCTCATTAAAAGAGTTATTCTACTTCTGCATCGATGACATCATCGTCATCAGGTTTTGCCTCACTTTTTGCGTTGCCTTGCTCTTTAGCATAGAGCGCCTCTGCAAGCTTATGGCTCTTTTCGGTAAGCACCTTCATCTTTTCATCGATCTGCTCTTTTGTAGCATTGTCGTCTTTGAGTACATTTTCCAAATCTTCAATCGCTACTTCGATTGCTTTTTTCTCGCTCTCATCAAAATTCTCACCTATTTCACTAAGTGATTTTCTTGTTTGGTGAACGAGTGCATCTGCTTGATTTCTAGTCTCAACTACAGCTTTTCTCGCCTCATCTTCACTTTTGTGTGCTTCTGCGTCTTTGACCATCTTATCAATCTCTTCATCGCTTAATCCGGATGAACCGGTAATTTTAATCTCTTGAGATTTTCCTGTTCCTTTATCTTGCGCACTCACAGTCAAGATACCGTTTGCATCAATATCAAATGTAACTTCAATCTGTGGCACACCTCTTGGAGCTGTAGGAATATCTCTAAGCTCAAACATGCCGAGAGATTTATTATCTTTTGCAAACTCTCGCTCTCCTTGAAGCACATGGATGCTCACGGCAGGCTGGTTATCTTCTGCAGTTGAGAATACCTGTGACTTTTTAGCCGGCACAGTTGTTCCTTTTTCGATTACTTTTGTAGTTACGCCACCTAAAGTCTCAATTCCAAGACTAAGCGGTGTTACATCAAGAAGGAGCACATCTTTTACATCACCCGCCAACACTCCACCTTGGATAGCAGCACCAAGTGCAACAACCTCATCAGGGTTCACTGATTTATTAAGATCTTTACCGAAGAATTTTTTTACCTCTTCTTGCACAAGCGGTACTCTCGTTGAACCACCAACCATTACGATTTCACTCACATCACTCTTCTTCACACCGGCATCTTTAATAACACTTTCGATTGTTTTAATCGTATTTGCTACAAGATCAGAGATAAGTGATTCAAATTTCGCTCTTGTTATTTTTTTAACTAAATGTTTCGGTCCTGATGCATCTGCTGTGATAAATGGAAGGTTGATTTCTGTTTCACTTGAGCTTGAAAGCTCTTTTTTAGCACTCTCTGCAGCATCTTTAAGTCTTTGGAGTGCCATAACATCAGCCTTAAGATCAACGCTATTCTCTTTTTTGAACTCATCGGCAATAAAATCGATAAGACGATTATCAAAATCATCACCGCCCAAAAAGGCATCACCGCCCGTTGCCATAACTTCTACGACATTATCTCCTGTTTCAAGAGTGGTCACATCAAATGTTCCACCTCCGAGGTCATACACAACAATTGTCTCAGAATCTTTTTTATCAAGTCCGTAAGAAAGCGCTGCAGATGTGGGCTCGTTAATGATTCTAAGCACATTAAGTCCCGCGATTGTTCCGGCCTCTTTTGTTGCTTTTCTTTGTGCATCATTAAAATATGCAGGCACAGTAATGACTGCATCTGTTATCTTCTCTCCAAGATATGCCTCTGCATCTTCTTTAAGCTTCATCAAAACTTTCGCCGATATCTCTTGGGGGGTATAGGTTTTTCCTCCCACTTCAACAGCACACGCGCCGTTTCTGTCGATGATATGATACGGGAGTCTCTCTTTTGCTTCTTTGGCTGTCTCCTCATCACACATAAGTCCCATAATTCTTTTTATCGAATAGATAGTCTTCTCCGGATTGGTTACTGCTTGTCGTTTTGCACTCTCACCTACCAATACTTCACCTTTATCAGTAAATGCGACAATAGAAGGTGTTGTGTTTTTTCCTTCTTTGTTTGATATAATTTTTGCTTCGCCATGGTCATAGATAGCCATAGCTGAATTTGTTGTTCCTAAATCGATTCCTAATACTTTTGCCATTTTATTCTCCTTATTTATTTAACGGTACTTACCATTGCAGGTCTCAATACTTGATCTTTTATCGTGTATCCTTTTTGAAGTATCTGAGCAATTGCGCCACTTTGAAGCGCATCGCTATCAACTTGCATAATAGCTTGATGAAGATTCGGATCAAAACCACCGCTACAATCAATCTCTTTAATTCCGTTTTTCTCAAGCATCTTCTTGAGCTGTTCATGCGTTTTTCTGATGCCCTCTTCCATCAAAGAGAGTGCACTTGAAGCCTCCTCTTTATCCATAGAATCAATCGATGCAATAGCACCGTCAAATGAATCCATAACGCTTATCATATCTTTTGCAAAATTCTCATTTGAGTATGCAATAGCATTATGCTTTTCACGCTCCAATCTCTTTTTTGTATTATCAAAATCGGCATAAGCACGCATATATTTATCTTGCCACTCAGAGACCTTCTCTTTAAGTAAATCTATCTCATTTACAGATTCACTTTCAACGCCGATATCATCCTCGCTTGAAGCAGTTTCCTCAGATGATTCTTGATCCGTAAGTTCTTCTTCTTTTGACACTCAAACCTCCTTTAAAAAACTAGACGATCTGTAAATTTATGATATACAGATTTGTACTTGTAAATAAATTATACAACAGTGAGTCTATCTTTGTCAAGTCTTATATGAATATTTTTATATAAAAAACTTTAGTCTATATAACTAAAGGTTTAAAATGGAATATTTTCTTTAGAAAATTTTAGAAAAATATACAATAAAAAAGGGGGAATAGTTTATAAAAATAGGTATCGCTAAGCGATACCTAGAGGATATTTGTTAGTTTCTTAAATTGAGCTCATCTTTGATAACATGCCATCTGGAAATATCTGTATTCTTCAAATATCTCATCAATCTTCTTCTTTGACCAACCAATTTCAAAAGACCAAGTCTTGATGAGTGATCTTTTTTATTTGTTTGAAGATGCTCTGTTAACATTTCAATTCTCTTTGTAATCAAAGCTACTTGAACTTCTGTTGAGCCTGTATCTTGCTCACCTCTTGCAAATTTAGAGATAATCTCTTTTTTTTCCGCCGAATCCAAAGCCATAATTGACCTCCTGATAGGTATAAAATATTTCAAAAATTAATTTGAGAAATGAATTATACCCAAGCGAACTTAACTCTAGCATATAAAATTAAGATTTTTCCAAGGTAATTAGAGTAAAATTGTCTTAAATTATTCAAAGGTATTTAATGCTTATCACTCGTGCTACTGAGTATGCTCTTTTGTCACTCGATTATATAAGAAAAAGTGATTCTCCTGCAGGCGCAGAACAACTCTCTGAGGAACTCAATATTCCAAAAAGTTTTTTAGCAAAAATCTTGCAAAATCTTGCAAAAAAAGAGATACTAGTCTCAAAAAAAGGCGCGAAAGGCGGCTTTATATTACAAAAAAAGATCAAAGATATCACTCTTTTTGAAATCGTCACAGCAGTGGAAGGAAGACCTGCGATGGTGTTTGACTGCACACAATACATAGATACTTGTCCAAACAATGGAGCAAAAAATTGCACCATTTCTCCGTTTTTAACAAACTTTCAAAAAAAAATAGATGCACTTCTGCGTTCATTGAGCCTAGAGGATATCATAGGTGAGTAAAGTTCATCACCTTTCACATATTGATCTTGATGGATACGGATGCCAATATCTTACCTCACAAAATTTTAGCGATATAACTTTTTATAATGCAAATTACGGTCCGGAAGTTCAAGCGAGACTCAAAGAGATAATCACAACTATAGAAAATATGCAAGAGAGTGATGTGCTTATTCTTATTACCGATTTAAATCTTACACCAAAAGAAGCAAAATGGATAGAAAGAAAAGCACATAATCTTGGTGCAGAAATACTTCTTTTAGACCATCATATTACAGGAAAACAGTGCGCACAAGAACATGTATGGTATATACTTGATACCAATTTTAGCGCGACAAAACTTACATATGATTGGCTTAAAGAAAAATTTGCTTTTGACCTTGAAAACAATTATGAAAAACTCGTAGATAGCATTGATGCCGTGGATATGTGGCGCAGTAAACATACGCTTTTTGAGTTTGGAAAGGTAATGATGAGTATGATCGCCGGGGCGAAAGAGATAGGCAGAGTGATGTTTCCAAAACAAGAAGTAAATTATATGCACTATTTTGTAGATGAATCTTACAGATTTATAGATGAACCTCAAAGCCATATCATTCTTGATGACAATCTCTATGCGATAAAAAAAGATTTTTTTCTTATAGATCATACCGACACAAAAGATAATCTTGTTGCAAGATATATCAATGCATTACTAAGTGAACATAAAGAGTCTTATACTATCTATTATAAAGAGTATCAAGGAGTATTAGGATATAGCATCGGTAGTTCATCAATTATCGGCAATAAATTTTTAGTAGAAAACAGCGATTATAACTTCTATATGGATATCAACTTTAGAGGACAATTTTCACTTCGAGGCAACGGCACGCTTGATCTTTCAGAGGTAGCACAAATCATAGGAAACGGCGGAGGTCATCCAAATGCCAGCGGAGGCAAGATAGAAGGACTAAAAGATTCGTTCGTATATAATGATATCAAACAATTCGTTCAAGGACATATCGACCAAAAAATCATATCTTCACTCGTGCTTTAAGCGCGTAAGAGAGCGAAAGCATATCGATATTCTCAAGCTCAACACCAGTAGGAACACCTTGAGCAATCTTGGTAAAATTGACATCAAACTCTTTGAGCTTATCCTCTATATAAAGAATCATTGTATCTGTTGCGATACTCGGTGGAAATGCAAAAATTACCTCATCTACTCCGCTAATAGCATGAAAAAGGTGTTCCTCGTCAAGATCTTCTACCTGAGAGACCACATAATAGATGCCATTATACTCACCGCTATCTTCTATACTCAATATATCTTTCGGGCTCTGCACGATACAGAGCATCGACTCATCGCGTGCAGGGTCTGAACATATATTACAGAGTTCATTTTCACTCATATTATGACATTTCTTGCATCGTCTGATCGAACCCACGGTCGCTTCAAGCGCATGCGCTAATTTCATGGCAGCAAAATTATCGACCATTGCTGCGTGATAGGCCATTCTAATTGCTGATTTTTTACCTATCGAGGGAAATGCTTCAAAAGCTGAAACTAAATTTTCAAAGATTTCAAGTTTAGAGCTTCTCATAATCAACCACTTTTGTATACTCGCTTACTTCTTTGATAACCCCAACAACCTCTAAATGATCCGGATGATTAGCGTATGTTAAAAGTGCTTCTTTTGTATCGAAGTGAGTTATAAGACTCATATCCATCGCGCGCTCTTCTTGAGAGAGATTAACCCCTACTTCTAAAAATCGTATCACGTCTATTTTAGAAGACAACCCTTCAAGCATACTCTTTATCTGAGAGATGTTTGCATTTTTGTTTGTATCTTTCAATTTAAAAAAAACTATATGAACTATCACAATTACTTCTTTTGGAATTACTTTTTTGTTGCCATTATAACAAAATTATGCTAGAATTCGCGAAAATCTAAATCATCAAAAGTTAAGATTAACGGAGTTGTAATGCAAGAGATAGACTATTATGAGATACTTGAAGTAAGTAAAGATTCCAGCGGTGCCGAGATCAAAAAATCTTATAGAAAATTAGCGTTAAAGTATCATCCTGATAGAAATCCCGACAATAAAGAAGCAGAAGATAGATTTAAACTTGTTAATGAAGCCTATCAGGTACTCAGCGATGAAGAAAAACGCTCTATTTATGACAGATACGGTAAAAGCGGCTTAGAGGGGAGAGGCATGGGTGGCTTTGAGAGCGCAAGTATGGATGACATTATGGATATCTTCAATTCAATGTTCGGGAATGGTTTTGGCGGTGGCTTTAGAAAACGCTCTGATCCAAATCAAAAATATTCGCTTGATTTTGAGATAGAGCTTCATTTAGAATTCCATGAAGCAATTTTTGGATGCACAAAAGAGATAGAAATTGCCTATAAAATCCCTTGTGACAGCTGCAAAGGAAGCGGCGCCAAAGATGGTGCGATGCAGACATGTGAAGCATGCAAAGGACAAGGACAAATCATCATGCGTCAAGGCTTTATGACCTTTGCACAAACATGCCCGAAATGCCAAGGAAAAGGGCAAATCATCAAAGAAAAGTGTGAAAAATGCAAAGGACAAGGCTCTTTAATGCAAGAAGAGAAAGTCACTATAGATATTCCTGCCGGTATTGATAGTGGCAATCGTCTTCGAATCAAAGGACATGGCAACAAAGCAAAAAATGGACAAAGGGGCGATCTCTATATCACTTTTTTAGTCAAAGAGGATGAGCACTTCATTAGACAAGGCAATGATGTCTATATAGAAGTTCCCGTATTTTTTACACAAGCAATTTTAGGTGAGAGTATCACGATTCCCTCTCTGAGTGGTAAGCTTACACTTGAGCTTAAAAAAGGCACCAAAGATAAAGAACAGTTCATCTTTAAAAATGAAGGTGTTACCGACGTACACAACGGACGCAAAGGCAGACTCATAGCACAAATTAAAATGGTATTACCAGATAAGCTCAATGAAGAGCAAAAAGAGCTTTTAGGAAAACTTCAAGAAAGTTTTGGTGTCGAAAGTACACCACAAAAGAGTATATTTGAAGCATGCTTTGATAGAGTCAAAGGCTGGTTTGAGTAATTACTTATCTTACTCTTGCATCTTGCTCTTTACCCACGCTTTAATGAGCTGTTTTTCATCATAGCTCAACTCTGAGCTTTTATGCATAAGCGTGTATGAAGGTAGCGGCATACGGATAACCGTCGCATCGATAATCTTCTCATATTTCTTTTGTTGTGTTGTTTCATCATAGGCGTTAAACTCAGAAAAATTGAGCACCTTTCTTCCACTTTTGATATGATCACGGACATACCATGAAATAGGCGCCACATAACCATACAATGGCATATTTACACTATTAGAATGGCAGTCATAACAAGAATTTTTTAAAATTATGGCTATCTCTTTTGATGTTTTGATCTCTAGCTCTTTGGGTGCATCTATATGCTCTTGTATATCCATCTTTATAAACTGTATCGCTATAAAAAAGATGACAATAGATAGGATAAATTTTTTCATGTAGTTACCTTTTGAGAGATTATAGCATAACAGCTAAAATACTATCTTCTTCTATTTATTGATTATATAGATACAAGGTAATTGTGCTTATAATAATCAAAATAAACTCGTCAATAGTCATCCGTAGTAATACTCATATACTGTAAAATCATGCCATGGAGAATATATGGAATCCATACCGAAAATATTTAAAATGTTATTTCCAAAACTAACTTTACACCTGAGAGTCTATAGACATCTCATGCAAAATAAAAACTCTTATTTGCACACAACAGGATGGCTACGTAGCCTAGAAGCAGGTAAACCCATAGACAAAGAAGGAAATCCGATCCCATGGATAAATTACCCTATGATTCGTTTTTTAGAAGAAAGATTAACGGATGATCTTAATGTTTTTGAATTTGGCTCCGGCTATTCTACGCTTTTTTATGCTGAAAAAGTTAAAAGTATCACATCACTAGAATATGATAAAAATTGGTTTGAATTGATTAAATCAATGGTGCCAAAAAATGCACAACTAATCTATAAAAAAAAGGATAGAGACGGTGAATACTGTCGCGCCATACACCTAGCAAACAAAAAATATGATGTGATTATAATTGACGGTAGAGACAGAGTAAACTGCATAAAACAAAGTTTTTCAGCTCTATCATTACAAGGTGTCATTATCCTTGATGATTCTCAAAGAGAATGGTATAAAGAAGGTATTGTATTGGTAAATGAAAAAGGATTTCGTATATTAAACATTGAAGGGCTCAAACCTCACGGAACCGATACAGATCGCACAGCTATTTTTTATCGAGACGATAACTGTCTTGGAATTTAAATTTTCTTAGAAACAAAAATATAACATCAAAAAAAATTTGCTTCCGTATTAAAATTTTAGTAGTATAATAAAAACTACCATGATAAATAGGGGAAAAATAAAATGAGTCATCACATAAAAAAATATTCGTTGGCTGAAGAGATATCACATGCCGTCACACATGGGGTTGGTCTACTTTTAAGTATTGCCGGACTTGCAATACTTATCGGTTTTGCTGCCGTTCATAGTTCTGTACTTGCCGTCACTTGCAGTGCCATCTTTGGCGCAACACTCATCATACTCTATGGTGCATCTACGCTCTATCATGCTATTACACATGAAAAAATCAAAAATATCTTTCAGCAATTTGATCACGCCTCCATCTATCTCTTAATTGCCGGCACCTACACACCTATTACACTTATAGCACTTGGAGGAACATGGGGATGGACGATATTTTCTATCATTTGGGGGTCTGCACTTTTAGGCATTACTTTAGAACTTACTTTCCCGGGTCGCTTTAAAAAGATTGCTATAACACTCTATCTTCTTATGGGATGGATGATCATCGTAGCCATAAATCCTTTAATAAACAATATGGAAAACGGTGGTCTATGGCTTTTGCTTGCAGGTGGGCTCTCTTATAGCGTGGGTGTCATATTTTATCTTTGGAGATCTTTGCCTTTTAACCATACTATTTGGCATCTCTTTGTTCTAGGGGGAAGCGTTACGCACTATCTTATGGTACTTATCTATATTATCTAAAGAGTATACTCCTCTGATTTCTCAGGGAGTATTTAAAGAGGTTAAAGCGCTTTTGAAGCGATATTTGCCACTCTCTTTGCAAAAAGAGATTTCTCATCTATCTCTAAACCTTCAGCGATTTTTGCGCTATCAAAAAGTACCCATGCTATATCTTCAAAGAGTGCATCGTCTTTTATATTCACCAGTTTTTTAAGCATCTCATGCTCAGGATTTATCTCCAAAATAAGTGGGATATCCGGTACCTCTTGTCCCATCTGTTTAAACATATGTGCCATATTAGCCATAGGATCAGAGCTATCTTTTAGTACACACGCAGGGCTATCGGTAAGTCTAGAAGACACCTTTACCTCTTTGACGACATCGCCCAAAACTCCTTTGATTTTCTCAAGGAGTGGCTTCATATCCTCTTCTATCTTCGCTTGCTCCTCTTTATCTTTTGTTACCGGCGGCTCTATAGCTGAGATATCTTTTAAGCTCCACTCTTTATACTGCCCAATCATCGGAGTGACAATCTCATCAATCTCACCGTCATCCATGATAAGCACCTCAATCCCGGCACTCTTATAGGCTTCAAGGAGTGGCGAGCGGCGAGCAATCTTCTCATCATCAGCCACAAGATAATATATCTCTTTTTTCTCACTATTGCCCCTTGAAATATAATCTTTCAAACTTACCATACCCTCTTCGTTTGAACTTTTATATCGTACAATATCAAGTAAAAGTTCTTTATTGATATGATCAATATAGATACCCTCTTTGATAACCTTGTTATATTCTTTGACGAAATTATCCATATCTTCGCTTTTGAGTTTTTTTATCGCTTGAAGTATTTTTTTAGTCGCTCCTTGTTTGATATTGGCTAGAATTCTGTTTTCTTGGAGTATCTCACGACTGACATTCAGCGGAAGATCAGATGAATCAATAATTCCTCGGACAAATCGTAAATAAGGCGGTAATAACTCTTTGCTCTCATCGGTAATGAAGACTCGTTTTACATAAAGCTTCACACCACTTTGCCAATCGGCTCTATACATATCCATAGGTGCTTTTTTTGGAATATAAAAGAGTGTTGTGTACTCATTTGCTCCTTCTGCTTTACTATGCAAATAAGTGAGTGGCTCATCATCACCATGTGATAAACTTTTATAAAATTCTATATAATCTGCCTTTTTAAGAGTACTTTTCTGAAGAGTCCAAAGTGCCTTTGCACTATTTGCCTGCTCTTTTTTATCAACAATTTTTGACTCTTTACCTTCCTCTTGCATCTCCTCTTCTTTATACTTGAGTACGATAGGATAAGCAATGTGATTGGAATATTTCTTGATAATCTCTTTGATTCTCCATGGACTTACAAATTCCTTTTCTTCATCTTTAAGTTTTACATAAATAACTGTTCCATGCGACTCTTTAGTTACATCTTTTATCTCATACTCACCACTTCCATCACTGCTAAATTTATATGCTTGCTCTTCACCTGCTTTTTTAGTAATGACATCAACACTTTGAGCCACCATAAAGACCGAGTAAAATCCTACACCAAACTGCCCAATGAGATTGCTATCTTTCTTTGCATCTCCACTCATGTTTTCTATAAATGATTTTGTACCCGATTTGGCGATAGTCCCTATGTTTTCCATAAGATCATCTTTGCTCATACCAATACCATTATCGATAATCGAAATGGAATTATCCTCTTTATCAAGCGTAACGGTTATCTCCCCGCTCCACTCCTCTTTTTTAAATGCTTCATTCGTAAGATGCATATAGTTAAACTTATCAATCGCATCACTCGCATTAGATATAAGCTCTCTGACAAATATCTCTTTGTTCGAATATAAAGAGTGTGCCATCAATTGCAAAAGCTGCCCTATCTCGCTTTGATATTGATATTTTGACATATTTACTCCTTGAAATTTTTTGTAATTATACATAAACTAATCTCTTTTTTCAAGAACTTTAGTTAAAAAATATAAAAATATTGAGTGAACTACACTAAATGTTTTTTGATAAAAAATAATAAAAAAATCAAAACAGATATTTTATTACTATAATTGACAATATAACTTTAAAAAGAGTTTTTTATGAAAACAAGTGCACGCAACCAACTTAAAGGACTATCAAAAACATCATCGAAAGTAAAGTTAATGATGCAGTCGTTATTGATGTTGGAGGCAATACGCTTAAAGCGGTCATTACCAAAGAATCCGTCAACGATATGGGTTAGCCACAGGGCAAGAAATTTATGGGATTATCAAAGCTTCATTTGTCATGGTTGCCAAAGAAAAACTGGGTAAAATCAGCACACGCAATGTTTTTAAGACAAAAATATAAGTAATATCATAGAAGGATGGTAAATTGCGAACTTAGACTCTCTATTGGCAGTGCTATGCTAACTGCTATCATCATCACGGAAAAAGCAATCAAAGAACTTGAGATTGCGCCAAAGGTGAGACTCTCTATGCGCTTATAAAGGCAAGCTCTATCATCCTTGCTCTATAATTTTAAATCTTTAGAGACTCAAAGAAGTGATATCTTCACTATCTTTGTATTCTTCGATAATTTTTGCTGCAAGTTCGGCTGCTGCGGCAGTAAAATCTGCACATTTTGTTGTGCGAAGATTATTTTTTATAAATATCTTTTGTCCTTCATCGGTACCAAGATCGCAGCCTAAAAGATCGGAACAATAAACAGAATCGAACATATCACAAAATTGATCTGTGAGTTTTTGAACAGCAGCATAATTTTCATCAACGGATTTGCTTGCATCCTTTCTTCCAAGCGCTATGTTTACCCCTAATACAGCGCCTGTGAATGCTCCGCAAGGACCACATGTATGTCCCATACCGCCGCAAAATCCCGTTGCAATATTTGGAAATAATTCCGATTCTATTCCTTGATTATAAGCTATCGCACTTAAAACACTCTCGGCACAATGAAACCCACAATTAAAATGTTCTTGAGCGTCTTGTTTTGTTTTTTTAATTTTCTTTTCTTTCATAATTTTCCTTATACAATAACATAATAATCAACTCATAAATCTTCTCTTTACACTTATATTTTAGCGAAGTATTGTGAAAATAGCAACGAAATTTAAAGATCGAGTATCTTCTTATAATTAGTGTAAATTGGACTATTTTCCGGAAAATATTCTAAAATAGTGCGAATATAACGATCAAAAGGATTTGCTATCTTTGCCAAAGCAAAGCGTTTTTTATACGGCAAATCATAAGAGTTTAAAATTGTACTAAAAGGCACCGGATAATCGGTACCGAAAAGCAACTTTTCATGTATCTCATATTGACGACTTAAGTGTGGCAATACTTTTGCTCTTACGGGAGTAAGAAGTGCGGATATATCTGCATAGAGATTATTATGCACTTGCAACATATCAATAAGCTGAAAATACTCTTGACTAAAATATTTTGGGCGAGAAGAGAATGTCTTATATGGTTTTAAAGCAGAATAACTCAACGCCATATGTGCCGCTATGACATTAACACCAACTTCAAGGGGCTGTTCCAACATTTCAATGCTTTCGCAATGTTTAAAAGAATGTACGCTGCTTTCGCTACCTATATGAATGATAAGCGGAATATTCTTCTCTTTAAGTTTCTCAAAATATGCTCTGTAACGCTTCTCTTTTGTATTTACTCCCCAATAGTTCTGTAAAAATTTTGCCCCTTTAAATCCAAGTGCATGATACTTATCTATCTCGTCAAGAGCATCAGGACGCATAGGATTGATAGAAAAAAAAGGGATGATGATATCGGGGTGTGCTTGATAAATTTTTAATACATCATCATTGCTTGCGCAAACCGTTTGATCTCTGTGAAGTTCATTACCTTCCTCATCAACACGCGCATCTACTCCAAAAAGTACACTCTTGCTTAAATGTTTAGAGGTATGAATATTTTGGATAAGAGAATCACTATAAGCTTTGTGGGGATTACAAGCAAGCTCTTTGTAATTCATGCCCATTTTTTTACCGAAAATACGAAGTGCAGCACGATCATAAAAGCGATTAAAAGATACTTTACTACTCAAAAGATGCATATGAATATCAACTGTTTGCATCAAGCATCTCCTGCGCTATTTTTTTTGCCCTATTAAAATCACTCTTTCCGCTGGCAAGTTTCGGCAAATCTTCAATCTGCAGATAAACAGCAGGTTGCATTAAGGGAGGTATATCACTTTTTTTAACAATAGTGGCAATTTCCTCTTTTGGAAGCTCTCCTTTATAAAGCACCACTATTTTCTCTCCTTTTTTTTCATCTTCTAAGCTTACTGCGATTAATTCAATACTTGCATCAAATAGCTTCTCTATATTCTCCTCCACATTTCCAAGGGGAATCATTTCTCCTCCTATTTTTGCAAAACGGCTATAACGCCCCACTATAGTAATAAAGCCGTCACTATCAACATGCCCCTTATCTCCCGTGATATAATAACGAGTATCATTAATTTTTTTAATCACCTCTTTAGTCTTTTTGGGCTCATTTAAATACCCTTTCATAACCTGCGGACCACCGACAATAATAAGCCCATCCTCTCCTAAGGGAAGTTCTTCATAACTTTGCGGGTCAACAATCTTCACGATAGTCCCCGGCAATGCTTGCCCTACAGTACCTATTTTATTGCCTATTATAAGTTGCATAGAATCTATTTCAAGTGCATCAGGCATATTTACTGAGATTACAGGTGAAGTTTCTGTTGTCCCATATCCTTCAAAGATATCAATCCCGAATTTTTCTTTAAATGCACGCTTGGTATCGACTTTGAGTTTTTCGGCTCCGGCAACAACCATACGAATGCTTTTAAACATCAAAGGGTGTAATTTTGGATTTTTTGTATAGAGTCTAAAAAATGTTGAAGTACCAAACATAATTGTCGGCTGATAGCGCACTGCAAGCTTCCCTATAGAAGCAGCATCAGTAGGATCGGGAGCGCTCACCATAGTAACACCTTCACATAGTGGCAATAAAGTAGTAATCGTCAATCCGAATGAATGAAAAATCGGCAAAGAATTTAAAATCACATCTCCATATTGAAAGTTGAGTAGTGCCGAAGTCTGCTTGATGTTTGCCAAAAGATTTTTATGTGTTAACTCTACTCCTTTTGGAGACCCTTCACTTCCGCTGCTAAAAAGAATTGTTGCCGTATCATCAATAGAAGTTTTTGAAAAACAGAGTATCTCTATTAGCCATGGTGGCATCAGATAAGTTATAAATGAAGCAGTTATTTTTTGTACACTCGTAAAACTTTTGGCAAGATTTTCTACCATAATTTTTTCTTCATGAAATACATCGGAAAGATCAAATCCTTTTGCTTGTAATTTTTTCGTAAAATGCTCCGAAGTTATAATTGTTTTAATTTGTGCTTGTCCTATTGCGCTGTTTATTGCTTCACTACTAAGAGTATAATTGAGATTAATCGGACATTTCCCCGCAACAAAAAGTGCCATATTTACTATCGATCCTATGGCAGAAGCAGGTAATATAACACCGATATTTTTATCATCAAAAGTCTTAAATTCTTTTGCAAAAAGTAATACTGCTCGCAACATTTGTGCATTATTGAGATCGGCGCCGGTTGCATCTACGATAGAGCGTTTTAGCAATTTTCCTTTAGCTCGATATAGCCAGCTATGCTGCAACGGAGAGCATTGCGACATTTGCTCCTCCCAAGTCTCATAGGAGAGTGCTTTAACTGCTTGCTTAACATGTTCAGCTTTGGTGTCGGAAGGTAAAGGTGAACCGAAACTTACAACTACACTACGCTCGCCCCAATCTTTAGTCATTCTTTTAAACCTATTTTTTGCTCTTGAGAAAGTTGAACCCCATAATCCACAGATATAAAAAGGTACGATTGGATGTTTGGTATCTTTAAGTGCTACTTCATAACCTTTTTTAAATTCACCCAACTGTCCGTTATAGCTGATGCGTCCCTCCGGAAAAAGAGCAATTACCTCACCGTTATCCAAATGAGTTTGAATTTGTTTAATAGCATCCTTCCCTGAAGCTCTTGAAATCGGGATAACTTTAAAAAAATTAACAAACCAACGAATATACCATTGATCGTAAATACTCTTTGCCATAACAAATTTTACTGCTCGCGGAGAAGCCACCTGCACAACAAGCCAATCAATCCAACTGATATGATTACCAAGAAGCAAAACACCTCCGCTCGGAGGAAGATTATGTAGTCCTTTTACCGCAAGACTATAACGATTTTTAAGTACGGGCAACAAAAGCAGTCTAGCAAAAAGATGGGGTAATTTTTTGATAGACAAAAGACTCCCCGCAAGTAAAATAGTTGCACTTAAGATGAAGATAGTAGAGCTATGAAAGCCTAATATTACAAGTAATATACTCAAACTTAAAAAAAGTATCATAGTTGCGTTTTGTATAAAATTCTTTCCGGCAAGAATCGTACCGAGTTTAGAACTTGGTGCAAAATATTGTATCGAAGCATTTAAAGGCACAGCAAATAAGCCTCCGAAAAATCCAAACAATATACTTGAAAATGCCATAAAATAAGGATTACCAGTGGTTGTAAACATCAAAAGCGAAACAAAAAGACCAACCGCTCCAAGCGGTACAACACCAAGTTCTATATGTAGTCTTGATGCGCGTCCTGCAACAATAGAGCCTATAGCTATACCTATGGCGCTTGCTGCCAAAATCGCCTGAATTACAATAGCATTCTCATCACCGCTCATCATCTTATAATGTGCAGGAAAAACTGCGATAATAACCTGTCCTATCCCCCAAAATACGCTTAATCCAATAATGCTAAGCCAAATGTTATAATCGGATCTAATCGATTGCATATTCTCTTTAAAATATCGAAAATGGAAATAACTTTGCATCTCAAAATGCTCTTTTATATTAGCAGCTTTGATAACCGGTAGTTTAAAAGATAGTGCGAATTCAATAATAGAAACTATCACCAAAAGCCAACCGACAGGTGCGATACTTTGCAAGATAGCATTGGGATTTGCACTTGGCTCATAAATTCCTTCGAAAATGATTGAAAAAAAGATCGAACTAAAAAGAATTGCTGTAATAGTTACTGCTTGCACTACACCATTGGCAGCACCGAGACTCTCGACTCCAAAAATCTCTTTGATGAGACCAAATTTAGAAGGCGAATAAATTGCACTTTGCGCGGCAAGCAAAAAAGTAAAACCAAATGCAATATAAAAAAATCCCAAATAATAACTCAAAGTAATAAGTAGTGTCAGTACAATAGCAGCTAGTGATGCATAACGAGCAATGATTGTTTTTGAAAAGTGATTACTAAGATAGCCTGATGGAGAGAAAAGAAAAACAAAAGGAAATAAAATCATAGCATTAATAAATGCACTTAAAATGATAAGTGTATCCCCTTCAAAACTCTTAAGAAGCACATTTTGTATAGTAATCTTATGACCGACATCAACGGCAGCATTGATAAAGAGCATAAAAACAAAAGGGATAAATCCCTTAACTCGCATCAACTCTTTCATATTAGACTCTTATTTTTCAAAGAAAAGTTAAAAGAATAAACATACATTAACATTTTAAAATCAGCACTTCTTTTCATCCCCGCCCCTAAAATAAATTTATAAAATATAATCATAAAAATACCTTTTGCATCTAATAAATTATCTATTTATACTATTTTAAATAATAAAATCTCCCCCTATTATCAATCCAAACCTTATAATAGAAAATAAAAAATACAAAAAGTTTTAATTCTTTACTGCTAAAAAAGAAATGCTACCATAATATATATTAATAATAAATTATTTTAATTAAAATTTTATATATATACCATTTTATCCATATTATAATCTAGTTTATATTAGCTTATAATTATTACTCTTAAACATTATCATAAGTAAATTTATATCAATAAATAAAATTTAAATGCAAGAGCTACTGTTAGATAAAAAGCTTACTGTTTATTTGTTTTTAGATAAATCTTTACAATTAGAGAAAGCAAAAAAAATACGATTTTGTTTATTTTTGTATTAGATTTAAGAGCTGTTGTGAGAGAGCTTACTAACTCGTAAGTGACCAAGTCAACTCTCTTAAAGATGATGCAAAATAAAAGAAATCACTCCCACTCGATTGTTGCCGGTGGCTTCGAACTAATATCATACACCACCCTATTAATTCCGCTTACTTCATTGATAATACGTCTACTGATACTCTCTAATACATCGTGCGGGACGTGTGCAAAAGTTGCAGTCATTCCATCAACCGATTCGACCATACGCACACAAACGGTATTGTCATAGGTTCTATTATCCCCCATTACGCCGACCGAACTAACGTTGAGCAACACTGTAAATGCTTGCCAAACTTTATCATAATAACCGCTTGCTTTGAGCTCCTCTTGCATGATAGCATCACTCTCTTTTACAAGATGTAATGATTTTTCATTTACTTCACCCATAATGCGAATGGCTAGTCCGGGTCCCGGGAATGGATGGCGACCGATCATATCGCGGGGTAAACCAAGCTCAAGCCCGAGTTTTCGCACCTCATCTTTAAATATCTCTCGTAAAGGCTCTACGAGATCAAACGTCATCCACTCCGGCAAACCTCCAACATTATGGTGCGACTTGATAGTTTTTGAGGGTCCCTTTACGGAAACTGATTCTATAACATCCGTATAGAGCGTCCCCTGTGCTAAAAATGATGCATCTTTATGCTTTTTAGCTTCTTTATCAAATATCTCAATGAAAGTCTCGCCAATGATCTTTCTTTTTCGTTCAGGATCAACCACTCCTTTTAATTTTCCCAAAAAGAGTTCTCTCGCATCAATAGTTACAAGATTGATATCAAGTATCTTGAACATATCTTGCACCTGCTTGGCTTCATTTTTACGTAATAATCCCTGATCAACGAATACACATACGAGTTGTTCAGGCGGAAGCGCTTGTGATAAAAGTGCAGCAACAACAGAACTATCAACACCACCGCTTACACCGCAAAGCACTACTCGACCACCTATCTGCTCTTTGATCTGCGCGATTTTCTCTTTGGCAAAACTTCCCATATTCCAAGTACTTTCACACTCGCATATGTTCTTTGCAAAATTTTTAAGCATTTTCACACCTTGCGCGGAGTGATGCACTTCGGGGTGAAATTGAAAAGCATATACCAATCGTTTTGTATCGGCTATAGCAGCGAACGGTGAGTTTTCACTAAAACCGATAGCTTCAAAACCTTGTGGCATATGTTCAACCTTATCGCCATGGCTCATCCAGACAACCGAACCGTCATCAATATCTCTAAATATATCAGAATTTGATGCGAATGAGAGCTGTGCTTTACCATACTCATGATGACTTGCAGGTATGACCTCTCCTCCAAAATGCTGTGTAATAAGTTGCATACCGTAACATATTCCAAGAATCGGTAATCCCAAATCCCATATCTTCTCATCGAGCTTGTATGCATCATCGGCATACACAGAAGCAGGACCTCCTGAAAGTATGATGCCTTTTGGTGATCGCTTTTTGAGCTCTTCTATGCTCTCCGAAAAAGGAAAGACTTCACAATAAACCCCGCTCTCTCTTAATTTTCTAGCAATTAACTGTGTATATTGTGAGCCAAAATCAAGTATGACTATGGGAACTACATCCATTTTTTTCCTTTTTTAAGTTATATATCCTGTTCTTCGTTTTCTATATAATGCGTGCCTAAAGACTCTTTTCTTAAGAGTGCAGCATCAACGATAGCTGAAGCAGTGTTGAGACGAAGTTGCAAAAGTCTTCCAATCTCACGATTTTTCAAATCATAGATAAAATTCTTTGCATGATGCAAACCTTTTGTCGTGCGAATAATTCCTATCTCTTCCCACATAATCTTTCTTAGTTGATGTTTATACGCTTTATCGTTATCTTTGTGCAGAATGTTACCGTAATCTTTATCAAATTTAGGCATTTTCGTATTGTGATTTTCTTGAGAAAGCATATAATCTACCGCTCGTTTTGCAAATACCATCCCCTCTAAAAGTGAATTTGAAGCAAGCCTATTAGCTCCATGTACTCCTGTCCTGGCTGCCTCCCCTACAACGTAGAGTCCTTTTATCCCCGGCACTACACCATATGAATTGCATGCAATGCCTCCGTTTGCATAGTGAAATGCAGGTGAGATAGGTACTCTGTCTTGTGGCAATTTGTATCCTTGCGCCTCAAAAGTTTTTGTGATATTCGGAAATCTTTGATGAAACTGCTTAGGTTGAAACATGCTCAAATCGAGATAGACTTTTTTGCCTGTTTTTCTTTTGTAATCAAAGATGCCTCTTGAAACGATATCACGACTCGCAAGCTCACCACGTTCATCATATTCAAAAAGAAATCGCTTCCCCTCATCATCAACCACATGAGCACCCTCACCTCTGAGCGCTTCGGTTAAAAGCAATTTTCTAGCCAATGGTGTATCGACAAAAACAGTTGGATGAAACTGCATAAATTCCATATCTTGCAGCGCTATTCCTTTTTCAACACAAATACCGTGAATATCTGCACTTACCGTTCTTGAATTAGTGTTATATTCATAGAGTGACCCCACGCCACCTGAAGCAATGATGACATTATCCGCGTATAGCGTTTTTGGCTCATAATTAACAGTTGCTTTTATGCCATAACATCTGCCGTCATCAATCAGCAGGTCATACACAAGCATATTTTGCTCTAAATGGTGCGGATTTTTACTCATCATAAAATAGTGCAAATATCTCCCTGTAGCGTCTCCACCGGCATGGATAATTCTCGCTGCAGAATGAGCCGCCTCTTTAGTATAGAGCAATTTTCCCGTCGCATCCGTATCAAAAACCATCCCTTTTTGGATGATATCCTTTGTGGTTTCCAATGAAGTTTTTGAAAGTATCTCGACAACTTTTTTAACATTATGATAAGCTCCTGCTGCCATCGTATCCTCTACATGCGCGGGCACATCATTATCATCAAGTGCCGTTACAATGCCACCTTGAGCATAAAAGGTATTGCACTCCCACGGGATATCTTTACATATTACAAGTACTTTTTTTGCAACAGGTATATTCATAGCAGCATAAAGCCCTGCTACGCCTGCACCTATTATAATCACATCATATTTTTGCAATCACTCTCCTTGGCTACTAATCTCTACTTTTTCATTATCCGAAGGAACATAAACAGGCGGTTTTTTATAACCACATCCATATAGAATCATACAGCAAACAGATGTTACAATGGCAATATGAAAACATCTAAAACCGTGCTCGATAAACTTCTTGGTGATACTCAATTTAAACCTCTTAATGCACATAAATGTTATGTAAAATTTCTCTCACTTCTTCCACGGCATCTACAAAAAGCTATTGCATTTGTCTATATCAAAAATGAAACGCTTTTTATCGCTCTCAAACATCCGGGCTTTAAAATGGAGCTTCATTATAATAAAGATTTATTAAAAAGCTTATTAACTACCATGGGCAAGTATGATAAAGAGTGCTGTTTTGAAAATGTAAGTAAGGTGGCGGCATTTCACAGCAAATATCATCAAATGCCAAAGATGTATGATAGCACACCTTGCTACTTTGAACTTGCACAAGGAGAGTTTGAGGTGAGCGTGGCAAATCCGAAAATAAAAGAGCATTTTGAGAAGATAAAAGAGATTATTAAATGCAATCGATTATAAGATCACTTCCAAAAAAACCGGGCATCTACCAATACCTCGATAGAAGCGGAAGACTGCTCTATGTCGGCAAAGCAAAGAATCTAAAAAACAGAGTGAAGAGCTATTGGAGGTTGACACCGGAACTTACCCCAAATCCAATACTCTCTCAAAGACTTCAAAAAATGTTAGGAGAGGTTACTTCACTTGAGTATATTTTAGTTGATAGTGAAGAGGATGCACTCATCTTGGAAAATTCACTTATCAAACAACTCAAACCTAAATACAATATACTTTTAAGAGATGATAAAACCTACCCATATATAACTATAAACTATTCTGAAGATTTTCCGAGATTTGAGATTACAAGAAAAATCATCAAGGGTAAAAATATCAAATATTATGGTCCATTTCCAAGTGGCGCTAAAGTATTACTCGACAGCCTTTATGAACTCTATCCGCTTGTGCAAAAAAAGAGTTGCATTAAAGGAGGGAAAGCATGCTTATTTTACCAAATAGGCAAATGTTTAGCTCCCTGTGAAAATAAAATAGATACAACTACATATAAAAAAATTATAGAAAAAGCAACTCAAAGTATAGAGAAAAGAGGGATACTCACAAAAGCGCTCAATGGAAAAATGGCATTATTGGCACAACAAGAAAGATTTGAAGAAGCGGCAAAAATGAGGGATAATGCAAAAATGCTCAATGCACTTACGATTAACTCAACACTTGATCTTGCCGCTCTTGAAGACCATGATGTAATCACAGTTGATGTCGATGCAACACGCGGAGTGATTGTAAAACTCTTTATCCGCGAAGGAAAGCTCATTTCAAGTGATTATAGCTATTTTAGACACAGCGGTGGCGAGATAGACAAAAATGAGATATACTCTCAAGCACTCCTCTCATCATACAAAGTAACTACACCTATAATACCAAAAAGCATACTTCTTGGGGATGAGATTGATGAGATTGATGAGATTGCCACTTTGCTTTCAAAATTTGCGAAGAAAAAAGTTATACTAAAAAGTCCAAAGATTGGCAACAAAACAAAGATTATTAATCTTGCAAAAATAAATGCAAAAGAACTTTTGAGTAAAAAAGAGAATAACACTTACGAGCAAATATTGAAACAGATTCAAGAACTTTGTTCATTGCAAGAAACTCCGTATACTATAGAGGTTTTTGATACATCACACCATCAAGGTGAAAACTCTGTCGGTGCGATGATTGTATGGAGCGAAGGAAAATGGGTAAAAGATCGCTACAGAAAATATAAACTAGAAGCTAGAGATGAATATTCACAAATGCGAGAAATGCTACAAAGACGTGTTGTCGATTTTGGAGAAAGCGTGCCACCGAATCTTTGGCTCATTGATGGCGGGATGGCACAGATAAACATTGCCAAAGAGATACTCGATGCTGCAAGAGTTACTATAGATATCATCTCTATTGCTAAAGAGAAATTGGATGCAAAGGCACACAGATCAAAAGGTGCCGCAAAAGATAAGATATACACAAGCGGCGAAAAATTTGATCTACTCCCGAGCGATAAACGACTACAATTTTTACAGCTTTTAAGAGATGAGGCGCATAGATTTGCTGTTACATACCATCAAAACACCAAAAAAAGAGCTATGATGCAAGGTGAACTTTTAGAGAAAAAAGGGATAGGCAAAGCGACACTCAAGAAATTGCTCTTGCATTTCGGCTCTTTTGAAGCCATACACAGCGCAACCTTTGAAGAGTTGCAAGAGATTACCAATGAAAAGATTGCGTGCATTATACGTCCCAAAACATAAATAAATATTGTTTTAATTTGCGATTAAATAATATTTTTAAATAAAATAACTCAAATTCATAATAGTTTTATTAAAATTTGTGTAATCTTATAATTAAAGATATAATAACAAAAAAATTAAATAGTACAATAATTTTTGAGTTAGAGGAGGAGAATATACACATGTCAATCCAACCTATCGATGAACAATATACATTTGATTCAGGACTCATTGTAAGTTCTACGGATTTAAAAGGTATAATTACATATGCTAATCGTAAATTTTGTGAAATTGCCGGTTATACAAAAGATGAACTTATCGGTAAAAATCACAATATAGTAAGGCATCCTGATATGCCAAAGGCGGCTTTTTGTGATCTTTGGGATCATATGCAAGCAGGAAAAGAGTGGACAGGTATCATAAAAAATCTTAGAAAAGACGGAAAATACTATTGGGTTTACTCACATGTTTCTCCTATAATTGAAAATGGTAATGTGGTTGGATATAGCGCGGCAAGAAGACCGGCATTTCAAACTGAAGTTGAAGAAATCATCCCTCAATATAAAGAGATGAAAGCAAAAGAATAAATATTAATAAAGGAGCTTTAAAATATGTATTATCTATTAAACTCAAGCGGGGAGATCGTAGCTGCCAGCAATGATTTTTTATCTTTCCTTAATGTAAAATCACTTATTGAGCTTTATAAAAAAATAGACAAAGATAAAATAGAGTTAACAATCAACAGAGATACTCTTCTAATAAAAACGCAAGATGATCACATAACAAAAACAATCAAACAAAGTGACATTGTTACTTCATCGGGGTCGCTAAAACTAATTATCATAGATGATGGAGGCTCAAGTAGCTCAAGCGTCGATACAGGCATTGTATACAATAATGACTCCGACGATCTTGAGATGTTGGAGTTAGAAGATCTATACAAAGAGATTGATGAGCCTAAAATAGAAGCTAAAACGACTCCGGAACCTCAATCAAATGATGATTTTCTTTATAATCTAACACACGATGAATTTAAAGAGCTTCCAAAATATATCGTCGATATCGATAAAAACAGTTCACTGCTTGGTGTTGATAAGGAAGATTATAAAGAGTTTATAAGTGAGTACAAAGAGACGCTCCATAGTCTTGTTGATGATCTACTTAGCAGTAATGAAGCAAAAAGAGATCAAGCTGTCAAAATTGCAAAACATTTGACTCAAAATCTTCATCTTCCAAAAGAACTTATAGACTCATGTGAGACCATAACTAAAAGCGATACAAAAGAAGGTGTTGAAGAGTTCTACGCCCTTGTTGATAATCTTGAGCTTGTTGAGAGTGGTGGAGGCTTAAGTATTGCAGAAGATGCACCTCTTGATATCATAGAAGACTCATATCAGGAAGATGAAGAGAAATTTGAACTTGAAGACAAAAAGGTTGAATTGATTGGTGGAGAGACCATCAATCTTTCTGATGTTGTTGCTGCAAGATTTGACTTTAGTGTTGATGAAGCTGCAAAAGAGTTAAATCTTCCAAATGAACTCGTAAAAGAATTCATAAAAGATTTCATAGATCAAATGCACACCGAAACTACAAATCTCATAAAAGCTTATGAAATTGGTGATCTTCCGCGAATTCAAAAGATTGCTCACATGCTCAAAGGCACAGCTAGTAATCTTAGAATTGCGCCACTTGCTGAATCACTCGCTGCACTTCAAGCAAATGATAAGTTGGAAAATGTTGAATCCATGGTAAAAAAATATTGGGCTCAATTTTTATCTTTTAAACGCCAAATGGCAGACACATTACAATAAGGGGCAGATCATGAGTATTAATAATAGACTAAGACTTATAGGGTTATTCCCGATCATTTTACTCCTTGCTATATCTACATATTTTCTTTTAAATTCATATAAAGATTATGAAAAAGCAAGGATTGCAAAAAGTACTTTAGAAAACAATAAATTAATCAGCGAAGCTATCGATAAGATAGCAAAAGAGAGAGATGTCAATATTCTCTTTAGAACTACGCCGCAAGAGAGCTCAGAAAAGACACTCAAAGCACAAGAAAATGAGACAAATTTTGCTATTGATGCATTGAAAAAAAATCTTAAAAAAACAGAAGGACCTTTAATTCCTATCGTTTTCACACTGCTTGGAGAAAAGAGTGAATTAGACTCTGCTACATACATGAAAATGATTAGCAATCTTGGAAATCTTGACAAAATAAGAGCTGATGCAAAAGTTGAAAATCAAAGTTTTACAAAAGTATTTTTTGACGGTTATACTGCTCAACTTATACTTCCTATGGTTACTACACTCTCGGAAACATCTAGACCTCTTTTCTTCGATAAAGAGAGTGCAATGGCAGCAGCAACCTTACAAGACATTTATGTAGCAAAACACAATGCCGCCATAGAAAGAGGCTACATAAGCTATTTCTTAAATACAAAAAGCCCAATGTCCCGTTCTGAAGTTCAATCATGGATTGAATTTAGTACTCATTCAAACGCTTTAGGCGTAGGCAAAATGGGGAAAGATGCACTTAAAGACAAGATTGACTCAATTCTTTTAAACAAAAAAGCTGAAAAAATATTTCAAGATATTATGATTATGGAAAATGCCGTCAACTCCGGACATTTAAGTGGTAATTTCTCAATCGATGCGAAAAGTTGGTTTAATCTTCAAACAGAAAGATTAACACTTCTCTCAAATATAGAGCTTGAACTCTCTAAAAAAATAAGTGATAATGCTGCTGCTCTAGAGACAAAAAGTTTAAATACGATGCTAATTACCGGAGTCATTATTCTCATAACGCTCATATTGGCTTTAATAGGTTATCTAACAACAAGAAAAGTATCTCACAATACTCAAGAACTTGAAAAAATCATTACAAAAGGTCTTGAAGAAATTGGCGATGAAGGTGAATTTAAAAATAAACACTTTAGTCTCCATACGTTTGACGGAATTCGAGACTCTTATTCTTTTATTGAAAAACTTGTTGAAACGGCAAAAAGCGATAAGCTTGCAGCGCTCCAAGCAAACGAAGCAAAATCACTCTTTTTGGCAAACATGTCTCATGAGATTCGAACACCACTGAATGGAATCGTCGGATTTACTGAGTTACTTAAAAATACCGATCTTAATCAAGAGCAAGAAGAGTACATTTCAATCATTGATAAAAGTTCTGAAAACTTGCTTGATATTATCAATAACATTCTTGACCTTTCAAAAATCGAAAGTAATAAAATTGAAATTGAAAATATTATATTTGATACTGCCGAAGAACTTGAAAGCACAGTTGAAACATATGGCGCAAGTGCAGCAGATAAAAATATCGATCTTAACTTCTATATCGATCCGTCTATTAGTCCTAAACTCAAAGGCGACTCAACTAAAATCAAAGAGATCATTATTAATCTCCTGAGTAACGCAATCAAATTTACGCCAAGTGACGGTGAGATATCTTTGGAGATCACAAAAGACACATCTACTCCAAGCTCAAGAGAGGGATTAAGCAATATCGTATTTAAAGTCAAAGATAATGGCATCGGTATGACAAAAGATCAACAAAAAACAATCTTTGAGGCATTCTCGCAAGCAGATGCATCTGTTACTAGAAAATTCGGTGGTACGGGACTTGGACTTACAATTTCAAGCCAATTTGCGCAAAAAATGGGCGGTAGCTTAGATGTTGAAAGCTCAAAAGACAGAGGAAGCACCTTTATCCTTAGACTACCACTTGAAGAAGTTGAATTGGGAACGAGTGAAACAAAAGATAGATACCATAATCTTGTTATCGGTAAATATGAAAGCAATAGAGCAAGTACTACGCTTGATAAAAATCTTAAAGACTACTTCAGACATTTTGGTGCCGAACTCAGACTTTTTGAAACAGCAAAAGACCTCAAAGATCTCTTCGATAAAAATGTATGTAAAAACTACTGGATCGATATAGATAAAGCCGATCCACAAATCCTCGAAGCATTACCAAAGATGGATCAAACAAAACTAACACTTTTAGCAAGTGTTCGAAGTAAAGACAAGATAGAAAAAATGGGATTAAGCACTAAAAATGTTCTCTTTAAACCTATTACATTTACAAAAACACAAGAAGCATTGGAAAGAAGCTTAACTAATGTATCTACAAAATCGCCTATCAAAAAACAGATGCAAAAAAGCAAATTTAAAGCGAAAGCACTTATTGCTGAAGATAATGCGATTAATCAAAAATTGATTACGAAAGTATTGAATGAGTTTGGTCTTGAAGCAGAAGTTGCAAATAACGGTCTAGAGGCATTTGAAAAAAGAAGAAATAAAGAATATGATATTATTTTTATGGATATTCAAATGCCTGTTATGGATGGGGTTGAAGCTACGCATGAAATCCTTGACTTTGAAGAGGATGATGCAATGCCGCATATTCCTATCGTAGCACTTACGGCAAATGCTCTCAAGGGTGATAGAGAGAGATTTTTAAGTGAAGGGATGGATGAATATATCACCAAGCCGATAGAGACTACAGAACTTCTGTATATACTCAATAAATTCCTTGCCGATAAAGCCATAGAAACACCGCCGGAAATATTAGTAGAGGAGCCTGCAAAAAAAGCGTCGCAACCACAGAAAAAAGTAGAAAAAAAGGCTGAAACTCCACCGCCAGCTCCAAAAACTGAACAAAAAGAGACAAAGTCAAAAAATACTGAAGCAAAAGATAAAAAGATAATCATCTTTAAAGCTTCTCGATTAGAAAATAAAATATACGGAAGAATTATTCAAAATATGAAATTCCCGTACGATATATGTGAAGATATTGAATGCTTCAAAGAAAAATTACTCTCAGGAGAATATGATATAGTGTTTATTGACTCCCTCATCTTCAATGAAAGCTTACAAGATGTCGAAACTGACATTTTGTTAGTGGGAGATGAGGGTATAATACAAAAAAATAATACAAAACGGATATCAAACGCTATCACAAAAGCGGAGATTGAAAAAATAATAAATAGTCACAGGAGATAAAAATGGCTCTTAATGTGTTAGTTGTTGATGATGATTTTATCAACAGAAAACTACTAGAAAATATATTAAAAAAACATGATGAAGTAATAGAAATTTTAGAAGCAGAGAATGGGGAAGATGCTCTCGCCAAGATTGCATCTAATCCGCAAATAAATATGATTTTGCTTGATATAATAATGCCAATAATTGATGGAATGGAATTTCTTAAAAAGTTTAGAGCAGATATGAAATATACCAATATCCCCGTCATCATCCTCTCAACAGATGATACAAAAAAGACGGAAGCTCTCAATCATGGAGCAAATGATTTTTTAAGAAAACCGATAAAAGAGGAAGACCTTAAACTAAAAATTAAAATGTGGACCGCTGATTAAAGTAGAGCATTTGCTCTACTTTATAAGAGTGCTGCTTTTAAAACTTCTTCCACATTCTCTACGGGAATTATTTTCATATTTTCTTTTACTTCATCCGGTATCTCTTCTAAATCCCTCTCATAATTCTTTTTAGGAATAAGCACCCTTGTAACACCTGCTTTGTATGCAGCTATCAATTTCTCTTTGAGCCCGCCGATAGGAAGTACTTTCCCTGTCAAGGTTACCTCTCCGGTCATAGCTATTTCATTGTCAACTTTTTTTTCACTAAAAATGGATGAAATAGCTGTAACCATTGTTATGCCCGCACTTGGACCGTCTTTTGGGGTTGCCCCTTCAGGAACGTGAAGATGTAAATCATATCTTTTATATATCTCCTCACTCACATCTTCATTGCTTTTAACTTCAAGTTTACCTTCATCAATAAGTATCTTGACAACACTATAAGCTATTCTCGCAGACTCCTTCATTACATCACCAAGACTTCCGGTAAGCTGCATACTTCCTTTGCCATTTATTTTTATGGCTTCAACCTTTAGTACATCTCCTCCGACAGAAGTCCATGCAAGTCCGTTAACAACACCAATCTGTGGCTCTTTATCAACTGCAGATATCTCAAATATCTTTTTCTCTGCAAACTCTTTAAGATTTTTTGTGTTGATGCTAATATGATCTTTTGTATCGTCTTCTAAAAGTTTTCTAGCAACCTTTCTCATAATAGCTGCTATCTTTCTCCTAAGATTCCTTACTCCTGCTTCGCGCGTAAACTCTTCGATGAGAAGTTTCAGTGCACCATCGGATATCAAAACTTCTTTCGACTTTAAAGCATGTTTCTTTAACTCTTGAGGGATAAGATATCGCTTTGCTATCTCAAACTTCTCTTTAGGTGTATAGCTATTAAGGTATATAAACTCCATTCTGTCTCGAAGAGGTGCCGGTATCTTGCTAATATCATTAGCGGTAGCTATAAATATTGCTTTGCTAAGATCAATGCTAAAATTGAGATAATAATCTCTATAATTCATATTTTGCTCAGGATCCAATATCTCAAGCAGTGCCGCTGTAGGATCACCTCTAAAACTTCTCCCAACCTTATCTATCTCATCGAGAACAACAACGGGATTCATCTTTTTTGCTTCTATCAACCCCTGCACTATTCTGCCGGGCATAGCACCAACATAGGTTCTCCTGTGTCCTCGAAGCTCATTGACATCTTCAAGTCCGCCAAGAGCAATCCGCACAAGCGGTCTTTTAAGTGCTGTTGCTATCGAATTTGCAAGCGAAGTCTTTCCGACACCGGGAGGTCCCGCAAAACAAAGTATTGCCCCGCCTATATCTTTTGCTTTATAGCCTCTTTTTTGAGCTAATTCTCGCACAGAAAAATACTCAACTATTCTATCTTTTGGCTCTCGAAGTGAATAATGATCCTCGTCAAGCTCTTTGGAAACATTACTGATTTTGAGCTTTTTTTTGCTAATTTTTCCAAAAGGAACTTCCAAAACCCATTCAAGATAACTTTGCAATACATTTGCATCGGAACTATCGGGATGCACCCTGCTTAAACGCTCAAGCTGTTTTGTAATCTCTTTGTAGCCATCTTCATTGAGATAAGGTTTTATTGCCTCTGCTTTCTCTCTAAAGTCTGCCATCTCCTCTTCCCGCTGCGTATCGACACCGAGTTCTTTTTGTATTTGCTTAAGTTGCTCTTTAAGGAAATATTCTTTGTTCGTCTGCTCTATCTTTGAGTGAACCTTATGGCGTATCTCTTTTTGAACTTTGGCTGACTCTATCTGCTCATTGAGTATATCAATTAACCCGATGATTCTTTTTTCTATATCTCTCTCTATAAAAAGCTTATATGCTTCATCTTTTTCAAGCTTCAAGAGTGACGATACAAGATCGCAAATTCTATAAGGCTCACTATTTTCTTCTATTGTTTTCACTAAATCTGCCGGAAAATTATTGTTAACGGAAGAGAGTTGTTTTACTTTATCACGTAATATCTTCATCAATGTCTCTACGCTAATCTCATTGAATGGTTTTGGCTCAATAATAGCAATCTCACCTTTATTGAACGTATCCTCTTCAAATTTAGCGATCTCACCTCTTGCCAACCCTTGAAATAGTATCTTTACCCTTCCATCGGGAATATGGACTTTTCTCATAACGGAGCCTACTACACCTACATCATAAAAATCACCCTTTTCTCTACTTTTTTCTTTGCCGGGTTTTGTACACGTAACAAACAATAAAGAGTTATTCTCCATTGCATGCGTGGCTGCATCTATATCAGGTTGTGAACTTAAAAAAATTGGGCTTATCATGAATGGGTATAAAAAAAGCTCATCCTCAACAACTATTGGTAGTGTTGCAGGAAAAGCATCGTAATTGCTTAGTTGCATAACAACTTCTCCTTTTAAAAAATATTAATTAAATATACTACCGATAAAACTTTTCTCCGGTGCTTCTATATCACTCAATTGGAGAGGGGAATATTTGTTTTTCTCTCTATATATTTTTGCTGCTTCAGGTTTATCTGTACGATCATAAAGTGACGCTATATTCTCATGGAGTAAATATTGACTCATATGTAATCGCACCAAGATAGTCTCAACCAAAGGCTGATACAAAGAATCAGGATATCTTCCAAGATATGTCTGTGCATTTGCTATGGTATCAAGGATAAGCTTTTGATCTTTATAAAACTCTTTTATACTTAAAAATGATGCTTTAAGCTTCATAAATTCTATATACTCTATATTGGAAGCATTTCCAAACTGTTTGAGATACTCATCATAAAAATATTCTGCCAAAAGATACTCTTCATTATTCATATGCGCTTGCGCCAACATAAGATTTGCGATAGGAAGATAACTTGATCTTGAATGCTCACTTCTTAGCGAAACAAAATAACTGTCTGCATTATCGAGATCATTTTTGGCAATACTATTTGTAATCTTCTGATACCAAAAATCAGCGCTCTTATTATACTCTTGTGTTTTAGATTTTGAAGAGCATCCGGATATACTTGAAAGTAAAAATACCGAAATTGAAATTACTGCTATACCCTTAATTGTTTTTTTGACCATACTAAAGCTCCTCAAGCAAATTTTATTGTCTGTTTTACGAATATTATAGCCTTTATAATACCTCAATATATGTAAAAAGTTTATTAGATTGTGATACAATCATAACAACAAACAACTATTTTGGAAGGATTTGACGTGATATTGACAATCATAGGAAATGGTTCAATGGCAAGATCCTTGGCATTGGGTCTAGAAAAACAGTATGATATAGAGATAGTTGCTAGAGATGCGCAAAAAGCAAAAGAAGCTCTCAAGGATCTTCAAAAGAGTGTAGAAATTATTCCTCTTAAAGGTGTAAGTATAGAGAGAAAAAATATTCTTCTTTGTGTAAAACCAAATGCTCTTTTGGATGTAGCTACGCATCTTCAAGGCGAAGCTGATATGCTTATCTCTATATTAGCAGGCGTAGATATTGAGACTCTAGAGAGAAATATATTGAGTGATTACACCATTAGAGCTATGCCGAATATTGCTGCAGAATTCAATGTTGCAACAACAACACTGACAGGGTCAAAAGAGAAAAAAGATGAAGCATTGAGTATCTTTGAATCTATAGGTGATGCATTTTGGGTAGATAGTGAAAAAGAACTTGATATAGCAACTGCTATCGCAGGAAGCGGACCGGCTTTTCTTTCACTTGTTGCAGAAGCAATGATGGACGGGGGCGTAAAGCAAGGGCTTAAAAGAGACATGAGCATGCAACTTGTACGATCACTCTTTAAAGGTTTTGGTCCCCTCATACAAAGTGAGCATCCTGCACTTATAAAAGATAGAGTTATGAGTCCCGCAGGAACGACTGCAGCAGGCTATAGTGCACTTGAGGACGGCAAGGTAAGAGATGGTTTTATAAAAGCGATTGAAAAAAGTTTCAAAAAGACACAGAAGAGTTAATACTCATACCTAATCGATATATATTCTATAAGGTATATCGTCTAAATCATCCAAACTAAGTTCTTTCTCTTCATCCAAGATGGGATCTTCTTCTATAAATTCATGTGCCATAAATTTTAGCTCCTCATCCTCTCCGAACTTCCACAAGTTAAGTTCATCTTGATAATCATGGACTTCAAAACTGGAACTAAGTTGATTATGAAGCGTTATATTGCCTTTTCCTATTCCATTAATATCAAGCATAAAACTATCAACGAAAACCACTTCATTTTCATCTTTTGCAGTGATTTTTAAGGCGATCGAAGAAATCATCCCATTGCTTGACACATCAAGCTCTTCATCTCCAAATCCATTTAAATATTGATGCTCTTCTAGCATCTTGTTTGCTTCGGGTCTTATGATGATTGCTAGTGAGCCGACACATCCGCTACTACTTCTTACGGTATAGCTTATCATATCACTTCCGGGATGTTCGGTACCGGGTTGATAAAATAAAGATCCTCCGTTTTCTATTGTTACATTTCCATGCATCGCTTCTGCCTGAATGGCCGCAAGCAATTCATTTTCGTCATCATAATCAAGCTCATGATTAAAAGAAGTATAGTGATGCTCTACCCCTCTCTGCGCAATATCACAGATAAGACGCTCGCCTTTAAAATGACCTATCTCCATAGAGATTAAGGAATCAAGGGTAATAAGTTTGTCATTTTTGACAACAATTTTTTTGCCATTATGGATAAGCTGTAACATAAATTCCCTTGATAATAATCTTATTAAATAATATACTAATACACTATTTTAACCAAAAAAAATAACTTATTTACTTAAAATAATCTTAAAATGATAAAAAATATTGTTTTAATTGACGTAAAAATTATCTATTTATATCGTAGGATATCGTCAGGCTCATTTGCTTCAAATTCATAATCAAATATCTTCAAATATTTTGAGTGTAACAATACTCTTTTTGCTTTCGTTTTGCTTCCATAGCGCTCATCGCCTACAATAGGATGTCCTATATAAGAAAGATGGGTGCGTATCTGATGTGTTCTGCCTGTATCGATTTCGATTTCGATCTTACTTTTTTTGCCCTGAATCTCTATAGGTTTTATCTTTGTGAGTGCTTTTTTCCCATTTTTTATATCTACTTGAGAAAATGCCGAACCGCCCTTTTTATGTGTAGCTATAGGCGCATCGATCTCCTCTTCTTCATAAACCAAGCCCTCCACCCAAGCGATATATTTTTTGGTCACTTCTCTTCTCTTAAAACACTCTATCGCTTTTTTTGCCCACGATGCATCTCTTGACAACACAAGCACTCCACTTGTTTCTCTATCGAGTCTATGTAAAAGTTCGGCACCCTCTATGGCATCCTCTATATCATAGCTGTCAATAAAAGCCGGCTTATCAACCGCTACAACAAATTCATCTTGATAGATGATGGCAATATCACGTGGCATCTCGATGCGAAATTTAGTATCATCTTCTAAGAGTGCTCTTGCTATCTTAACCTTTTTATCACCTACATAGACGATACCTTTATCGATCAACTCTTTTGCTTTGTTGTTTGAGATATCTTCTTGTATTGCTAATAATTTATACGCTTTTTCCATATTTACCCTCTTTAATCCATGCTTCAAATTTTTCACTTAATGGAAAAGTCACGGTCTTTATCTTTGATGTCTCACCACTCTTAAATACAATACTACTCTTTGGCACTTTAAAGCTCTTTGATAAAAATCTACAAAGCTCTTTATTCGCCTCTCCTTCAACCGCAGCTGCTTGTATGCGTACTTTGATGCTTTGCTCATCATAGAGTCCGCAAAATTCACTTTTACTCGCTTTTGGCTGTGCTTTTATATGCATCCAAACCGTTTTTTCCTCAATCTTATAGAACACTATTGATGCTTCTCATGATCGAGGCAGTACTTGCCTTCTTTTTGATAACGGTAGAATCCAAAAGATTTGGGTACATCATCGCTTCGGCAAGATCTGCTTTTGAGACTATCTTAATGCCTTCAATGCCTTCGAATATCTCTTTTTGATTAAAATAGTGTTCACCTGAGATTATCTTACACCCAAACTGTGCGGCTTCAGCTGCATTATGCCCGCCTATTGGCTCAAATGAACCACCAAGTACTACAATATCGCTTATAGCATACACATTAACAAGCTCACCCAAAGCATCAACTAACACAAGGTCACTTTCAAAATTTTTATTTGAAGAAAATCTATGATAACTCCAATCATGCAGTCTCGCAAAAGAGCGCATCATTCTATCAACTTTATCAAATCGCTCAGGATGCCTTGGAACTATTGCAATTTTAGCATTTGGTTTTTTTAACTTAAGCTCTCGAAAACCTTCCAATATCAAAGACTCTTCATTTTCATGTGTACTTGCGGCACAAACAAATACATCTGTATTTTTTTCATATTTTTTTGTTGCTTTTTTTATATTTGCAAATTTAATATTACCCATCACTTTTATATTATCGGCACCAAGCTCTTTGAGCCTAGCCGCATCTGTTTCACTTTGCGCATACACTTCATCAATATTAGCAAACACTCTTTTGTAGAGCCAAGCGTGTCTTTTATATTTTGCATATGATTTATCACTAATGCGCGCATTAACCAATAGTGTTTTTGCGCCTCTTTTTTTTGAAAGCAAAAAAAGAAGATACCAAAGTTCCGCTTCGAAAACAACTAAAACTTTTTGGGGTTTAAGCCACCAAAGAAGCAATGGCTCAAAAGGAAGGTATCTACTATTTTGACTTACTTCCGATATCTGTTTAAATCCTGTTTGCGTCGTAGCCGTTATACGTAAATCTTCGCTCTTTATCTTATTGAAAAGAATCTGCGCCGCATTTGCCTCACCGTAAGAACAAACATGTATCCAAACACCATCTTGCGGTAAAGGTGGATTTTTAATGCAAAAAAATCGTGCAGGAATAGAGCTTCTATACTTTTTTTTAAATAGTTGAATAATCAAAAAAGGAATTGCCACAACCCAAGCAAGGGTCATTAAAAGGATATAAAAGAGAGAAAATGGACTCAAGATCAATCCTGAGCTGATTCACTCTCTACAAAGAGAATTCTTCCACAATGCGGACAAGTAATGATCTCTTCTGATTTAATAACTTCAGAATATGCTTTATCGCTGATCTTCATATAACACCCGTAACATGCCTGTTTTCTCACGGGAACAACCGCGCTATTACCCGCCCAAGTTCTGATTTTTTCATAAAAAGCTAAGATCTTTTGCTCAACGCTTCTTGTGCTCTCCTCTCTTTTTTTATAGAGATCTGTTTTACTCGTTTCAATCTCATCTTTTTTTGCAATATTATCAACATTAATCTTTTCAAAATCTTCTTGTGCACTAGCAAGTTGATTTTCAAGCTCTTGAAGCATTGCAATCTTCTTCTCATTGACGGTGTTAATTCTATCGATCTCTTCATTAGCAAATGAGAGCTTCTCTTTTGCTATATCCTCTTCCATAGAGAGCGCTTTCATCTCTTTTTCGGTCGTGATATCTTTTGATTTTTTTGCATGTGATTTTATCTGTTCCGAGAGCATCCCAATCTGATCTTCAAAAGCATTGATTTTTGCATTGTTCTCTTCTATCTCTTTTTTACTTTGAGATATCTCCTCTTCTATAGCGTCAACTTTTTCTTGAGACTTCGCTATCTTTGCATCTATTGCATCTAGTTGAGGAGAAAAACTATCTAGCTCCTTATCTATTTGTGAAAGCTCTATAAGCTCTTTAAGATTTTTATTCAATTTTGATCCTTCTTGGATTTAGGAATTCTTGGCTTAATGCCCTATATAACCCTACTTGCAACCAAAAGTTACAAATGGGTTTTTTGAGTGTGTGATTATAGCTAAAATAGGTAAAACTTTCAACTCACTTGCCAAAATTTCACCGAAAAACGACTCACTCTCAAAATGACCGATATCGATCATCATAAGATTTTGACTCATTGCCTTCATCGCATCATGATATTTAAGGTCTCCCGTTAAAAAACAATCTGCAGTAATCTCATCCATCATAGAAGCGCCCGATCCTGTTACCATAGCTATAGAACTTATATGTTCTTTAGGATTGACCGTTTTTATCTGATCAAGATGTAATTTATCATCAAGTAGCGCAAAAAGGGACTCTTTTGAAAGATCAACTCTTGCTTGCAATATATAACCATCATCAAAAGTTGTGTCAATTTTAAACCCTAATATTTGCTCAAAAACATAACGATTAAGATGTGTCTTGTCAAAATTTGTATGCATGGCGATGTGTGCGATATCTTTTTTTATCATCTTTTCAATCAAATTTGCAGGATATCTATCAATATCCAAAGCTTCTATACCGCCAAATATTAAAGGGTGATGTGTGATGATAAGACTTCCCGGTTCGAGAGAATCAAGAAGATCACCATCTACATCCAGGCAACAGTATATTTTTTCAATCTCTTTTCCAAATGAGCCAACATTAAGACCACTATTATCCCATGCTTCTTGAAGCTTAAAAGGACTTATGGTATCTAAGAAATCATATATCTTCTGAAGTTTCATTGAGTTTGCACCCTTGCATTTCTCTCTTCCTCTTGCGCTTTATAAGTTTGCGCGCACCCTTTTGAAAGTTCTCTTATGCGCAAGATATACTCTTGTCTTGCGGCCTGAGAGATAGCTTTTCTTGCATCAAGCACATTAAATGCATGTGAGGCTCGCATACATTCATCATATGCAGGTAACGGTAAATGTGCTTCTAGACATGCTTTACACTCTTTAGCGGCATCTTCAAAATGGGCAAAAAGCATCTGCGTATCAGCAACTTCAAAGTGGTATTTACTAAATTCGTATTCACTCTCTTTATGTACATCACCGTAAGTCATAATACCGTTTTTTGTCTCATTCCAAATAATATCAAAGACACTATGAACATCTTGGAGATACATTGCAAGGCGTTCAGTCCCATAAGTGATTTCGACAGCAACAGGGTCACAAGGCAAGCCTCCGACTTGCTGAAAATAGGTAAATTGCGTCACTTCCATGCCATCGAGCCAAACTTCCCAACCAAGCCCCCAAGCACCAAGTGTCGGCGATTCCCAATTATCTTCTACAAAACGGATATCATGTTCTTTTAGGTTCAATCCTAAATATTCCAAACTTTTGAGATATAACTCTTGAATATCATCGGGGCTCGGCTTGATGAGTACTTGAAATTGATAATAGGCACCGAGTCTATTTGGATTTTCACCATATCTTCCATCGGTTGGACGACGACTTGGTGCCACATAGGCACAACTCCAAGGCGTACTATCTAAACTTCTGAGGAGTGTTGCAGGATGAAATGTTCCTGCGCCTGCACTGATATCATAAGGCTGCAAAATCGCACATCCCTGTTTCGCCCAAAACTCTTGAAGTTTCAATAGCAACTCACTAAATGTAATGCTTTTTTTATCCATAATCACCCTAACGCCTTCTCGATTTTTTTCTCATCAAATCCACATATCCAAAATGTTCCACCTATCAATATAACAGGCACTCCTCTGCATCCATGCTTTAAGCAGTCACTCGCTGCTCTTTTATCTTTTGTAATATCTACGCTTTTAAATTTAAGCTCTCTTTTCTTGAAATAACTTTTTGCCCTTGCACACCAAATGCACGATGGTGATGTAAAGATGACGATTGATTTTTGTCTCTTTTTAACTTCGCTCACTTTTAACCCTTAGAGTATGATCTCTATCTCACTGGAGTCAAGCTCAACTTTTTTCGCTTTTGCTATACGATCCTCCTGGAGTTTGATCTTGAGCTCATCATTTTGCAATGCCATAATTTGGATAGCGAGATACGCAGCATTAGCAGCACCTGCTTTACCGATAGCAACTGTACCTACCGGCATTCCTGCAGGCATCATCACGGTACTCAGCAAAGCATCTTCTCCTCGAAGCTCACCGCTTGCCATTGGTACACCAAGAACAGGTTTTGTCGTCATTGCCGCAACTGCTCCTGCTAAATGTGCCGCCATACCTGCCGCTGCTATAAATACCTGCGCACCTTTCGCTTCTGCCTCTATGATATAACTCTTGGTTCTATTGGGACTTCTGTGAGCCGATGATATGATGATCTCGTAAGGAACGCCGAACTTCTCTAAAGTCTTCCCGCACTCTTTCATCACCTCATAATCGCTTTTACTTCCTATAATTATAGATACGAATTTCATAGCAACCCTCATTTTTGATATTGTACGATTTTACCAAAAGATTGATTAATAGCTCACATAGGTTTTTTTAAGCTATTTATAAAAATGCTGATAATCTTTCTCTTTTGCAAAATCACCGCCCCATTTCCAACCATACTTCTTAAATATCGCTACCGCTTTGCTTTCATTTTTCAACACTGCTCTACCTTGCGGTGTTGTAGCGATTGTGGATCTATCGAGATAAGGAACCGAAGCTTTGTGCGAACTTTTCCCGTTCGCAAAAACATAAGGATTTTCTATAGGATTAAGATCGATAGCAAGTCCATAAGCGTGCTTTGAAAAGTGCCTGCTTCCTGTGGCATTGCGACAGTTAAATGCAGAGCTGTTATCTGCCTCGATAGAGCGCCAATCACTCCCGCCATACACCCTGATAGGTTCCATCTTATTTATAGGGTAATTTACAGTATACAACTCTTGAAAAATCTGAGCAACTTCTTGTGCCACACTTTCATGCACCACAAGTTCACCCATATGATCCTTACTGTCAAAACCAAGATATTTTATCTTCACAACACGCAACTCATCAATTCCTATGGGGCATCCCTTGTGATAGCTCACGCCTTGCATCTCCTCTTTTTGCTTATAACTTAACAAGTGAATATCATTGGCAAAAATTGCAATACTTGATGATAAAAGAAGAAAAATCTTTTTCATTCTTGCGCGAGTCCTTTTTTAATAAGTGCTTCATCTATGCCACGGCGAAGAATAGTATATGGTGGCAGTGAAAATCCAAGCACTATATCTCTCTCGTCTCCACTATGGATACACTCAAATTCTCGCCCCTCTTTTGAGACAATTTTTTTTATAGTCATAAAATATCGCTCATCTCTTTTTTCCATTTTCACATATTCGTTATCGACTATATCCAATGACGCTCCATGCGGTAAAACTATTTCCACCTCATCGCCAATACAAGTCTTATCTTTGCATCTCCAAGTTAGTCCATCAAAGCCTACAAGTGCCGCCACTTGGTGAGTGCCATATTGGATAGTAAAATCATGCGATTGCGTATCATGCTTTTCAAAAGGGCGGGAGATGAGATATGCATCACTAAAACCTCTATTTTGGGTAGTGTTTAGTTCATTTTGATAAAGCTTGGCATCAAATTTTCCCGCATAATAATCATCAATTGCATGACGATATGCTTTTGTCACCACACCAACATAATATGGTGATTTGGTACGACCTTCTATTTTAAGACTATCGATCACTCCACTTTTCAATATCTCATCTACATGGGAAGCAAGATTCATATCTTTGGCATTCATTATATATGTACCGATACCTTCTTCTTCATCTAACCTAAAAGTTGTGTTTGTTTCAGGATTATGAGCAAATACTTCATAAGGAAATCTGCAGTCATTTGCACAACTTCCACGATTTGGCACTCTACCCATTTGGAGTGCTGAGATAAGACATCTACCACTATAAGCAAAACACATCGAACCATGCACAAAAACTTCTATTTCTAGCTCTGGGATTATTTTTTTAATAGTTTCACAATCTTTTAGACTTATTTCTCTAGCCGCGATTATCCGCTTTACACCCATATCATAGTAAACTTGTGCATCTAAAGCATTCATCACATTTGCCTGTGTGGATAAATGTATAGGTATATTTGGGGCTATTTGGTGTGACATCTTGACGATTCCAGGACTTGCGACTATAAAGGCATCAGGAGCAAGTTCGCTCATCTGAGCTATATGTTTTTCATAAAGCTTTATTTGTGAATTAAATGGGAAACTATTGATTGTTACATAAACTTTTTTGCCTCGCTCGTGAGCATAATCGATACCTGCTTTAAAGCTATCCATATCAAACTCTTTACCTGATCTGATACGAAGAGAAAAACTACTCACTCCACCATATACCGCATCTGCTCCATAATTTAGTGCTATTTGAAGTTTTTCCAAATTTCCTGCCGGACTTAAAAGCTCTACTTTTTGACTCATTTGACTTCTTTTCTTTTTTCGTAATTGTACCAAAATTTTCGATTTGCATTTTTACACTCAATAGGATATCATACATCAATTTCAAATATAGAAGATAAAATGGAACCATACCGCTCAATCATTATTATCACATCTTTATTGTATGCATTTTTTGCCTCATTTGCATTTACTCAATTTCAGTTAGCAACAGATTCAAGTCAATTCATTAATGCTCATGATGCGATGTTTTCAACGAAAGTTCACTTTGGGCTTATCATTCTTGCACTCTTTCCGCTATGGGGTCCTATTATTATCTCAGAAACACATAAAAAGGCTCTAAAAATTTTATATATACTTGCTGTTTTTGAGTTGGGATTTATGATTTTTTTATTAGCTTTAGCCATTACGGAACCAAGATACAATGACCTATTTCACAAAAGTATTGCATTCATTTTGGCTTTACTCTCCATAGCCTCCCTAATCGCTGTTTTATTTCAATTATTTAAAAACAACAAACCAAATAACGATTTTAAGTTATAATACAAATAAAAAGTAAATAGATGCGCATAGATATACACAACCACACAACTTTTTGTAACCATGCAGATGGCACGATAGACGAGTATATACAAAAAGCTATTGAGTTGGGAATTGACGTCTATGGTTTTAGCGAACATGCTCCTATGGATTTTGATGAAGGATATCGACTTAAATTTGAAGATATGCGCCTATATGAAAATTTGGTTTTAGAGACGAAAGAAAAGTATAAAAATGATATTGAAATCCTTCTAGGCTATGAAGTAGATTGGCTTCCGGGATTTATGGATGATCGAGTATTAAAAGCAAAAGTTGATTATCTTGTCGGCTCCGTTCACTTCATAGATAAATGGGGCTTTGATAATCCGGAATTTATAGGGGGCTACAAAGGGAAAGATATCGATACGATATGGGAAAAGTATTTTGAAGCCACTAAAATGATGGCACAAAGCGGACTTTTTGATATCGTAGGGCATTTAGACCTGCTTAAAGTCTTTAAATTTTTACCTAAAAAAGATATTCGCCTTCTAGCGAAAGAAGCACTCAAAGCTATAAAAAAAGCTGATATGGTTATCGAGATTAATACTTCAGGTCTAAGAAAACCTATCAATGAGATATACCCCTCAAAAACTCTGCTACAAGAAGCATTTTCCCTTGATATCCCTATCACCTTTAGCTCTGATGCACATGCACTTGAGCATATAGGATATGGGTACGATGATGCGCTAAAGCTAGCAAAAGAGGTTGGCTATAAGCAAATTGTCTATTTTCAAATGAGAGAAAAAATGTATACCCCATTAACATAAATGCATGTTTTTGATACAAAAAAATACACCCTTTAAGCACTTTTCATTAAAAATTGCCTAATTTTTAACCACTTTTAACAGCATGGCTTAGTGAAGATACTGCTATAATTTATGGTGAATTTTTCAAAACTAAGGAGTTAAGCATGGGTAAATTCGTCAAAGATGTTGATGATTTTTTTAAATATTGTAAAGATAATGAAGTTGAGTTTGTAGACCTAAGGTTTACTGATATTAAAGGTGCTTGGCATCATGTAACTTATAGAATGAGTGCTATCAATAAAGAAAACCTTATAAATGGTTTACCGTTTGACGGTTCATCTATCGAAGCATGGCAGCCAATCAATAGATCAGATATGATTTTAAAACCTGAAGCTGAGACTGCCTTTTTAGATCCTTTTACAGCTGATGCTACGGTTGTAGTTTTCTGTGATGTTTACGATATCTACAAAGGCGAAATGTATGAAAAATGTCCAAGATCTATAGCTAAAAAAGCATTAAAACATTTAGCAGAAACAGGTGTGGGTGATGTTGCCTATTTTGGACCCGAAAATGAGTTTTTTGTCTTTGATGATGTAAGATTTAGAGATGACACAAACAGTTCATACTTCAGAGTTGACTCTGAAGAGGGGGAATGGAACAGCGATACAAAATATGAGCATGGCAATATGGGGCATAGACCAAGAACAAAAGGTGGATATTTCCCTGTTCAACCTACAGATTCAATGGTTGATTTGAGAGCTGAAATGATGTTTATGCTTGAGCAAGTCGGTCTTGAAGTAACACTTGGTCACCATGAAGTTGCACAAGCACAAGGTGAAATTGGTATAAAATTCGGCACACTTGTTGAAGCAGCTGATAATGTACAAAAACTAAAGTATGTTATCAAAATGGTAGCGCACCTCAACGGTAAAACAGCTACATTTATGCCAAAACCGCTTTATGGTGACAATGGGAATGGTATGCATGTGCATCAATCTATTTGGAAAAATGGAAAAAATACATTTTACAAAGAGGGTGAATATGCCAACTTAAGCGAGACAGCGAGACATTACATCGGCGGTATCTTGCACCATGCTCAATCAGTTGCTGCATTTACCAACCCAACAACTAACTCTTACAAAAGATTGATTCCAGGCTTTGAAGCTCCAAGTATCTTAACTTATTCCAGCCAAAATAGATCGGCATCTTGTCGTATCCCATATGGTGCGGGAGAGATGGCAACAAGAATTGAGATGAGATTTCCTGACTCTACATCTTGTCCTTACCTTGCTTTTACTGTTATGCTTCTTGCAGGACTTGACGGCATCAAAAACAAATTTGAGCCTGTTGGACCAATGGATGAAGATCTTTTTGAGTTGAGTCTTGATGAGATTAGAGAAAAAGGTATACCGCAAATGCCACATACGCTCAGAGAAGCGCTTGAAGCTATGATCAAAGATCAAGAATATCTTAAACCTGTTATGAGTGATCTTTTCCTTAAAACATTTAAAGATTATAAATTTGAAACACAAGTTTGGGAAGACGAAGCAAGACCAACTGCATTTGAGTATATGTCAACATACTCTTGCTAATTATCAAAACGGGGCGCTTGCCTCGTTTATTTTAAAACTTATCTAAAAAAATAATCGTCAAAATAAATTATTATATTATATGCTAAGCAACATACTAAAAGAGTGCACCGCCGTCTTCAATCATTGGTTTTGGAGGCTTTGGTTTTGGATGCAGCCCCTCATCATACTCTTCATTTGATGAAACATCATGAGTTTCATCGATGTTATCACTCTCATTAATAACGGTCTGATCTGCAGTAGATACGCCGGATTCCCCAATACTTTGGGTTGTAGGAAGCGGAGATGTAGCCGTATAGTATTCTTTGCCTCCGTCTATCGTTTTACCTATAAAAACCCCTTTTGGAATGTCAAAAACTCTCTTGATATTTGGATCAACTTGCAAGAGCTTTTTAAAATATCGAGAGAAAGCCATAGCAGGGTATGAGCCTCCGGTTGCCCCTTCTCCAATGCGATGATTATCATCTCTACCCATCCATACGATAACCTCAAGTGAAGGAGAATAGCCACAAAACCAAGCATCTACATTTTTATTGGTCGTCCCGGTCTTCCCTGCAAGTTCTATTCCACTTACTCCGGCTCTTGTTCC
>JAFGVX010000007.1 GCA_016937775.1 Campylobacterales bacterium
ACCACATCATTCACTTCAAATGAAAACTCCTGTACAATATCTAATTGAAACTAATCCTCAGTGCCAAATGTTGTGGACTAATACATATCCTTGTTATTCCCATATTATTCAGTTATAATATGCCTGTGAAAGATGGTTCGAATACATCTTTGGGAATGTTTTATATTGATAACCTTCGTTAGACAACACAAACCAAACCAAAAGATAGTTTCATAATTAGATTTTCAAAAAAACATCAGCAATGATGCAAAAAACACAAAGGCGTAAAAATGGCAGAATTAGTAAATGGAACGGTTAAATGGTTTAACAGTGACAAAGGTTTCGGATTTATAGAACAAGAAAATGGGGGTAAAGATGTATTTGTACACTTTCGTCAAATAAACAACCCCGGATATGGTCGTGTTTCACTTGAAGAAGGACAAAAAGTTACTTTCCAAGTTGGACAAGGTGAAAAAGGTCCTCAAGCAGAAAACGTTACACCTCTATAATCAAATAAGCGGTCTTCCGCTTATTTACCCCCCCCCTTTTTTTTTAATTATCAATCTATAATGTATCAAAAACAGTATCAGATAAGTGCTCTCTTATGCTCTTCTATAAAAGCTTGGCAACTTGCCTCTATAGAGCGTTCTTGCATCTGATGGAATCCTGCTTGCCCCATTTGCGCTTTTTTTTGCTGATTAATCGTAAGCTCTTTGAGTGTTTCCACCCAAGTCTCAGGAGCATCAATACTAAGCGTATAACCACTAATTCCATCTTGCACGCTCTCAACAACACCACCTTGATTTGTTACTATAGCACACACACCACTTGCTTGCGCTTCCATTACCGTCTGTCCCAATGTTTCTGTTGTTGAAGCACTTATAAATATATCACTATTTGCATAGATAGACGAGAGCTCTTCGCCTCTTTTTACACCAAGATAGAAGATACCCTCTTGTTTCCATTCATCAGTATATCTTACATACTCTCCTTCGCCTACTAACACTAAGACAACTTTTTGCTTCGTCTCTTCTTTAAACTCTCGAAATCGATCAATCAAAAAAAGAAGATTTTTCTCCACGTTGAGCCTGCCGACATATAAGAGTATGAGCGCATCTTTTGTGATACCATAACGAGTCCAAAAACCTTTTTCTTTAAAAGAAGGATGAAATTTTTGTGTATCAGTTCCTGAGCTTAAGAAAACAATCTTCTTTTGATCTATACCAATCTCCTCCTCTATAATCTTTATATAGCTTTTAGATCTTGAAAATGTAAAACACATCCGCTTATAAAATCGGTGCATAAACCAAGTAGTAATCTTCCCTACTATCTTTGAGCCCGTATTCTCCTCTAAAAATGCCGGAAAATCAGTATGATATGTTCCTGCTGTCGGAATTTTGAGTATTTTTGCCATAAAAAGTGCAGACCACCCAAGAGGTCCCGGTGTTGATATATGGATGATGTCAGGTTTCAGTGCTCTTATTTTCTTCCATAAGCTCAATAAAGGAGGAATAACTTGCAAGGACTGCTCTTTATAAAAAGGCATACGCATAGCCAAAAAAGGTTTAAGGCGGATGATAAAAGGCGAAGTAAGAGGAGTATTATCACTTGCAACGGCAATGGCATAGAGCGTAGCATTATATTTTGAAGCATGATGCACCATATCGTGGATAAAACGAGAAACACCGTTGGTATCGAAAAGTGTATCGGTAACTAAAACTATCTTGATCTTATCTTGAATACTCAAATCCTGCATGAGAAATAATAAAGAAAGAGTATTACAACTTTATTACGCTGAAAATTTACTTCCTTTTTATCAATCTATGGTTACAATAAAAAATTCAAATTACAATAAAAAAAGAGTAGAAAATGGATGCTAAACACTATTACAATCCCAAAGGGGAAGAGATACTTGACGAAAAAATATTTGGCGGTTCGCCTAGCGGATTTGTTGATTTTAACCGATCAAGATACAAATGGGACAGCAATATCTACAATCTAATGAATGCCAATACATGGTTTCCTTCTGAAGTAAATACAAGCACAGAAAATAAAAACTTTGAACAGCTTTCACCTAATGAACAATCAATCTACAAACTTACTTTTGCGCAACTCAGTTTTAATGACTCGGCTCAAGAAGAATATCTAAGCGACTTTAGACGTTTAACAAACAATCGACTCGTTAAGGCTGTTATATCGCTTCAAATTATGCAAGAGGTAAACCATTCAAAAAGTTATGCTGTACTGCTTGATGCATGTGGCAATTCTGAAGAAGTCTTTAATCTTTACAAACACAATAGTGCACTTAATCGTAAAAATCAAAGAATAGCGGAGCAATTTGCTCAATATATAGACGGTGGCTCTGTCGATAAGATGCTCTTAAGTGCTATGGCGAGCGTTAATTTAGAAGGTATTTATTTTTTACTTGGCTTTAGCTATATCTACTTGCTTGGCGATAAGGTTCCGGGTGCGAGAGATATGATCAAATTCATAGCTAGAGATGAGCTTAATACCCATCTTCCGCTCTTTGCAAATATCTTTAAAACGATACAAAAAGAGAATAAGATACAAACAAGCACAATTGACAGTGTTTATACGATGATCAGTGATGCTGTTGATATCGAGTTAGAATACGGACACTATCTTCTTGATCAATTCCCGATAATGGGAACAACACATGAAATAATGGAACAAACTGTTTTTAACTATGCTAACGATAGACTCACGAAAATCGGTCTTGATCCTATCTTTAAACAGAGTGACACAACTTATCTGCAAAAGCTTGTAACAAAACATTTAGAGATGAATGAGGTGAAAAGTAATTTCTTTGAAAGCAATGTTTCAAACTATGCAAAATCAAGTTTGGATTTGGATGATTTTTAGTTGTTATAAATATTAGCATATTTGTCATTCTAAACTTGTTTCAGAGTCTCTTTGTCACTTTCACACTTTTTATCCCGTCACCCTGAACTTGTTTCAGAGTCTCTACAATCAAATAACTGTCATGCGAGCATCTTCAAAAAAACGAATCGCCACGCTCTGCTCATCACAATGACAGTTATTTGATAGATAGCACAAAAATATCTAATACCAGGCAATTTATTTGTGTATAATTATGATAGATATCTTTTAGACAAGGTTGATATATGACATTAGATGATGAGCAACATTATAAAAACATACTTGAAGATACACTCCAAGCGCTAAAAAAATATAAAAAAATACTCTTTTTAACAACCTCTAATCGCTGGAGCAAAGAAGAGAATGGTGAAAAGCCAAAAAGCACTCTCTTGGCATACGAGATTGCAAAACGACTAAAGAACTCAAACATTTCTATCATAGAAGTTCCGGTACTCAAGATCTATCCATGTGAAGGCAATGTATCGACAAAAAATGGAAACTCCTGTGGTTTGGTTAGCTCTAAACTCAAAGATCCATCTAAAAACCCCTCAGGGAATCATCGCTGTTGGGCGAGCATAAACAATCATGATGATGAACTCTGGAAGATAAGCAAAGAGTTATTTGAGTCTGATTGTGTAGTATTTTTTGGATCAATCCGCTGGGGACAAATGAATGCTGAATATCAAAAGCTCATCGAACGCCTCACTTGGATAGAAAACAGACATTCAACGCTTGGAGAAGAAAATATCATCAAAGATATAAGCGCAGGTATCATTATCATTTCTCAAAATTGGAATGGCACCCATGTGCTTGATACTCAAAAGAAAGTATTGGAATTTTTTGGATTTGATGTTATAGATAATCTAAGTTGGAATTGGCAATATACCAATGTAGATACAGACGAAAGTAAACAATCATATATCGATGCTGCAAATCAATTTACAAAGATATTTTTAGAAGATGATAATTAATCATACCGATAAAATAGTTGTGATTTTGTAGATTAAAAGTGGCTCCGGATGCTGGATTCGAACCAGCGACCAAGTGATTAACAGTCACCTACTCTACCGCTGAGCTAATCCGGAATAAAAAAGAAGTCAATGCTTCTTTAAAGTGGATGAGATTATAGTAAAAAAACGCTTCGATGTCAAGGAAATCTTAGGTCAAAGTGTAAAAAACAATCCCCTCTTTTTCTATTTTTTTTAATTTTGCTGAACTTAACAATTTTTTTACCCTTATCATAGTCTCATCATCAAATAAAATTTCCATATCATCGCCCGTGAGCGGTCTATTATTTAAGGTAGCAAGTATCTCATTATCACTATAACTTTGAGGACTCTTTGGAATATTTTTTCTACTTACAATATAGATAGGTAAGCTTTTGTCAAACTTCTTTGAAAGCATTAGAAGCTCTTCATATTGCAACCCCTTCACATCATATGCCGGGGGTCTATCGATGCTGCCTATATCGATTCTGCTTGGTTGTAGCCTTAGTAGATATTCATTGAGTCCCAAGATATTTTGAATATCATCATTGATATCTTTGACAAAAAGTATCTCTATGATAAGTGCTCCATTGTAGATCTCTTTAAACGCCAACATACCCCGCTTGATATTTTCAATATCGATATTCTTTGAGGGTCGATCAAGCTTTTTTAGACATTGCATATTGGCACAATCAAGCGAAAGTTTTACTGTATCAAGCTTGAGAAGTGCTTTTTGCACCTCTGTTTTATCAATAGTCGCACCATTACTAAGAATGAGTGTTTTGATATCACCTTTAATTTTATCTATCTCGTCGATAAGTTCGTTAAGGTACGGATAGAGTGTCGGTTCGCCATTTGCTGTCAAAGTAATAACATCGATATCTTGATGTTTTATAAGTGCAGCTTTAAGTGCAGTGATGATATCTTCAATGCTTAATATATCACTATAACTATCGACTGTTTTTGCAGGCTTGAGCTCACAGTAGAGGCAGTCAAAATTGCACTGTTTTTTTGATGGGCTCAAATCAATGCCAAGTGACTTTCCAAACCGACGGGAGAGTACTGGACCAAAAATTATATTATTTTTTTTCACTAACACGGTGACATTCACTAACAAAATGAATAGCATTTTCCACAGGCACGTCAGGAAGGATTCCATGACCAAGATTAAAGATATGACGCTTCCCTCCCATAATTTCCCCGATAGCTTCCACACATTCTGTAGTTGCCTCTTTAGAGTAGAGACGACAAGGCTCCATATTGCCTTGGAGTACATACTTGGCACCCAATTTCTCTTTTGCCAAACTCATAGGAGTACCCCAATCGACTCCAAATACATCAAAATTACCATACACATTATCTAAAAAAGCAGGAACGCCTTTTGGAAACATAATGATAGGAATATGAGGATATTTTGCTTTGATGAAGTCACTTATTTCAACCATATATTTCCATGAAAATTCATCATACTTCGATGGTTCGATTGCTGCTGCCCAGCTATCAAATATCTGCACTACATCAACACCCGATGCTATCTGTTTTTCTAGGTAATACTTCACGACTTCAGTGACTTTTGCAAGAATCTTGTGAAGCAACTCCGGATTTGCATACATCATTTTTTTACAAATATTGTATGTTTTTGTCCCTTGTCCTTCTATCATATAGGTTGCCAAAGTCCAAGGTGCACCGGTAAAACCAATCAATGCTTTATCGGATGCTAACTGCTCTCTTACAATCTTTATAGTCTCATACACATAAGTTAATCTATCCGCTGCTGCTTCACCACCAAGCAAACTATCTATATCTTCGCTTGTTGCGATTGGCTTTTCAAATACCGGACCTTCGCCTTTGATGAAATCAAGCTTCATCCCCATCTCATTGGGGATAACAAGAATATCACTAAATAAAATCGCCGCATCCACACCAACTATATCTACGGGTTGTAAAGTCACTTCAGCTGCAAGAGTTGGATTGTGGCAAAGATTTAAAAAATTACCTGCCTTTGCTCTTACTTTCATATACTCAGGAAGATACCTTCCTGCTTGTCGCATCATCCATACAGGAGTATATGGTGTAGGCTTGCCAAAGCATGCATCTACAAAAATTTTACTCATGATGCCCTACTTTACTTAAGAAATAAAGTCCAATAGAAACTGCTGTGATAGAAAGAGCTAGATAAAACAACTCCAATGCCCCATTAAATGCAGTGTCTCCTACTTTTTGGAAAAATCCGACAACAAGAACCATGACAATAACTTTTGAAATCTTGTCTTTGAGTTGATCAAGCGAGTGAACCGCCAAGAGTTGATTCTCTTTTCCAGCTTCATCTTTTGCAGGGTCTATCTCTGAGATAAAAAGCTCATATATCCCAAATGAAAAAATAATCATAATGACGCCTATAAGATAGAGATCAACCGCACCTATGATACCTCCAACAACCTTATCATGAAACTCTTCGGGGTGCGCTCCTGAAGCATAAGTGCCGATGACATATACGGCTGTTTGATACACATCTACACTAGCAACGGCAAAAAGAAGCACGGCACCAACTAAACCAAAAATAACTGCTAAAATTATAATGAAGCGTGAACTCCAAAGACCATTTTCAAATATAGACTCTATTAAATTCATATGCTCTCCAACTTTATCCATTTTTGTGCTATTCTCACTGCATTTGTAGCAGCGCCTACTCGCACCTGATCTGCAACACCCCATATATGAAGGATATTTGGAGCAAAATTATCTTTTCTAATCCTTCCAACATAAGTCTTATCTGTATCTGTAGCAATGATAGGCATAGGATATTTTGCATTCTCAAGATCATCAATAACCTCAACATTTTCAAAATTTGCAAGTGCATTTTTTGCTTCTAGAACGCTTACATCAACACCCTCTTTGAATGTAATAGTAATCGATTCACTATGGCTTCTAAGCACCGGCACCCTCACACAAGTAGCACTGATGGCAAAATCGCTATGCATGATTTTATTGGTTTCATTGACCATCTTCATCTCCTCTTTTGTATAACCGTTTGGTTGAGGAATATCGATTTGCGGTATAACATTGAGTGCTATTTGATGCGCAAAAGCTTTTACTTCGCTCTCATCAAGCTTAAAATTAAAAAAATCCCGCATCTGCAATACAAGCTCTTCCATCCCCTTTTTCCCTGCACCACTTACTGCTTGATAGGTACTCACATCCACTCTTTTGATACCATAAAGATCATCAAGTGGTTTGAGAAGTTGTACCATTTGTATAGTTGAGCAGTTCGGATTTGCGATGATACCGCTCTCCTCCCAAAGCTCTATATCTTCAGGGTTTACTTCCGGCACTACAAGAGGCACATTGGGATCCATCCTAAAATGACTTGTGTTGTCTATCACTACCGCTCCAGATTCAACTGCGCAGTGTGCAAACTTTGCCGAAATAGAACCACCCGCACTAAAGAAAGCGATATCGATATCTCTGCCATCAAATACACTCTCAGTAAGCTCTTCTATCTTATATTTTTTACCTGCAAACTCTATCTCCTCGCCTGCACTTCTAGCACTTGCCAAAGGCAAAAGCTCACCTACTGGAAATTTTTGCTCTTCTAAAACACGGAAGAGCTCTTCACCAACTGCGCCGCTTGCTCCTACGACTGCGACATTATATTTTCTCATATATCTATAATCCTTATTCTTCTATTTCATCTATATTATCAGGCTCAACCTCTTCATCATCTTTTGGACATTTAGCAATACTTACTACTTTATCTTTATTTGCAACTTTTACTATTGTCACACCCGAAGCAGCACGACCCGTCTTTCTTATACTCGCCATATCGACCCTAATCATCTTGCCGATACTTGTAAGACACATAAGGTCTTTATCGTCTTCGACAAAAACCACACCGACAACATCACCTGTTTTATCGGCAATCTTCATAGAGATGACACCCTTACCTGCTCGTGTTTGCTCTCTATATTCACTCGCTGTTGTCTGTTTTCCAAATCCGTTTTCACTCACTATAAGTATCTCATTAGATTCATCTTCAATAGTGGTTGCACCACATACGTAGTCATCTTTGACCTTAAATTTGATTGCCGTAACTCCTCTAGAAACTCTACCGATCTCTCTTAAATCATCGATTTTAAATCGAATACACATACCTTTTTTCGTTGCGATAAATATCCATTTAGTATCAGGCGTGACTATCTTCACTTCAACAAGTGAATCATCTTCATCAAGGTTGATGGCTCTTACGCCGTTACTTCTGATGTTAGAATACTCACTCAAATTTGTTCTTTTAGCGATACCATTATTGGTAAAGAAAACTAATCCCTTATCATTTTCAAAATCGGATGTCGGGATAATAGACATAATCTTTTCATCAGGCTGTAAGTTTATGAGATTCACAACCGCTTTTCCTTTAGCTGCTCTGCTACCTTCAGGGATTCTGTACACTTTGAGCCAATAGAGCTGACCTCTATCGGTTACAAACATAAGCGTATCATGCGTATTGGAGACAAAAAACCTCTCAATAAAATCATCCTCATAGGTAGTGAGCGCAGTTTTTCCTTTGCCGCCTCTATTTTGTTTGTCGTATTGCTTAAGCGGTACTCTTTTGATGTAGCCTCTATGTGTGATAGTCACAACCATAGGCTCATTTGGAATAAGATCTTCGATGTCGATATCATCATAATCATCAACAATCTCCGTTCTTCTTGGTATACTATACGCTTCACCTATCTCTTTGAGTTCGCTTTTGATGATGCCGTTTATCTTTTTCTCGCTTTTGAGGAGTCCCTCAAGATATTCAATTGTTTTTCTCAGCTCGGCCAACTCATTTTCAATCTTCTCAATCTCAAGTCCTGTAAGACGTCTAAGACGCATCTCAAGAATTGCTTTAGCTTGTATCTCGCTCAAATCAAATTTAGATATCAGATTGGTTTTTGCATCTTCATCATCGTTACTTGCTCGAATGATTTTAATAACTTCATCGATGTTATCAACCGCAATCTTGAGTCCCTCTAAAATATGTGCTCTTGCTCTTGCTTTTTCTAGATCAAAAATTGTTCTTCTGATAATAACCGTTTTTCTATGTTTCAAAAAGAGGTCTAAAAGCTCTATAAGAGTAAATACTTTTGGCTCCTTATTGACAATCGCAAGCATGATAATTCCAAAAGTTACTTGCATCTGAGTAGATTTGAAAAGATTATTGAGAACAATATCACTCATTGCATCACGTTTAAGCTCAATGACGACTCTTATCCCTTCTCTGTCTGATTCATCTCTAAGCTCTGATATTCCTTCAATATTTTTATCTTTTACAAGTTGAGCAATATTTTCTATAAGTTTTGATTTATTGACTTGATACGGCAATTCATCAATAACAATAGTCTCTTTACTTCCCTTTTGCTCTATGTGTGTTTTAGCTCTTACTTTTATGCGTCCTCTTCCTGTTTCATACGCATCGGTAATCCCCTTACGCCCGAATATAATACCCCCTGTCGGAAAATCAGGACCTTTCACTATCTCTTTGAGCTCCTCAATACCGCTTTTTGGATTGTCCACTCTAAATAATAGTGCCTCAATAAGTTCTTCAAGACGATGTGGCGGAATATTAGTTGCCATACCGACGGCAATTCCGGAGCTTCCATTAAGTAATAAATTTGGTATGCGACTCGGCAATACATCCGGCTCTTTCATACTATCATCATAGTTCGGTACAAAATCCACGGTATCTTTATCAATATCAGTAAGTAACTCTTCAGCTATCTTTGTCATTCTTGCTTCCGTATAACGCATAGCAGCTGCATTGTCGCCATCCACAGAACCAAAGTTCCCCTGTCCGTCAACGATCGGTGCCTGCATTGAAAAATCTTGTGCCATACGTACAAGTGCATCATAAACAGCAGTATCACCATGTGGATGATATTTCCCTATAACATCCCCAACAATACGGGCTGATTTTTTATATGAACTTCTATGAGAAAGGCTTAGCTCATTCATAGCAAAGAGAATACGACGATGTACCGGTTTCAAACCGTCTCTAGCATCAGGTAAAGCCCGTCCGATGATAACACTCATCGAATAATCCAAATAGCTAGATTTGATACTCTCCTCTATTAAAACCTCTTCAGATTTCTCCTCAAATAGTTGCGCCATAAGACTCCTTTAGGTCATAAAAAATTAGATTATTATAGCTAAGAGAGGCTTAAAAGCTTATCGAATCCACGAGAAAATACTTTTAGGGCATCCTTAATAAACAATTAACATAAATATTATATAATTCTTCGTCAATTTTATAAACAAAAGGGATTCTTGTGCCTATAGAACAGTTGAAAAATGTTGTCGATTATGGAGTGATCGGTTTTTTGGTATTTTTAAGCTTCATCGTTGTTACTTTTACGATAGAAAGAATACTCTTTTTTAGATCCATTCGAAAAAAAAGTTATGGAAGTAGAACACAACTCGAACTTGATCTTAGTTCACACTTATCAACTATAGCGTCCATAGGAACAAATGCACCATATATAGGACTCCTCGGAACAGTCTTAGCTATCATCATCACCTTCTACATCATAGGTGAACAAGGCGATAATGTAAATGCCGGCGAGATCATGAAGAATTTAGCACTCGCACTCAAAGCAACAGCAGCAGGACTTTTAGTTGCCATCCCTGCTACGGCAATCTATAATGCACTTTTAACAAAAGTTGATAAAATCCTAGCGCAGTGGGATATAGCACAAGAAAACAAATGAGAAGAGAAAAATTTGATAAGATAAATATCGTTCCGTTTATTGATATTGTTCTTGTATTACTTGTTATTGTTCTTGCAACGGCAAGTTTTATAGAAAAGACGGGTATCGATATTGATCTGCCTACTGCATCATCACAAAGCAAGGTTGATCCTAAAAATATCACTATTACCATAGATGCAAAAGGAAGCTATTTTTATGATAAAAAAGCAGTTTCGCTCGATGAAGTAAAAGAGAATATCATGACACTCGATCCAAGCAAGGATAATGTTACGATAACAACAGATAAAGCAAGCTCATTTGAATCATTCGTTGCTATCATCGATATACTCAAGTCCAAAAATTTTGAGAAGATATCGATACTTACAAAAAGAGACTAACGCTCTAATATCTCATATATTCGTGTAAGCTTTTCGCCAAGTGCATGGATGCTCATAGCTCTACCCTCTCTGATATACTCTTTACCTTCTATAAAAATGATAAGTGTAGGCACACTAAAAACACTCAGCCAAGCAGCAATCTCAAGATGCTCTTTTGTATCTAAGAAAACTCTTTTAATAAATGGAAATTTTTGCTCTAAAAATTCTTCTATCTTTGGCTTGAGTGCATTACAAACGCCACAATCCTCCCCACTAAAGTAGAGTGCTACGGCTGTATTGTTATGCACCAATGCTTCGATATCTTCAGGGTTCATGAGCCTCCTTTGAGAAAATGTTATATTTAAAAAGATGGTATCTAAAAAACTCTTTTAAATGAGTTACAGCCTCCCCTAAATGGCAAAAGTGTATAATTGCAAAATTTATATCCCTAATGAGCAAAGGAAAGATAATGGGAAGAGCATTTGAGTATAGAAAAGCAGCTAAGATGAAGCGGTGGGGAAATATGTCAAAGGTATTTCCAAAATATAGCAAACTCATCACGATGGCAGCTAAAGACGGGGTACCTGATCCTGATCAAAATGCCAAACTAAGAACCATCATTCAAAATGCAAAAGCTGAAAATGTCCCTAAAGATGTCATCGAAAATGCGATCAAGCGAGCTAGTGGTAAAGATGCTGCAGACATCAAAGAGATGCGATATGAAGCTAAAGGACCTTACGGCTTGCAACTCATTATAGAGTGTGCGACAGATAACGGCACTCGAACGGTTGCCAATGTAAAGGCAATCCTCGTGCGCAATAAAGCAGAACTTCTTACATCAGGCGCGCTTGATTTTATGTTCACAAGAAAAGCTGTCTTTCTTATTGATAAAAAAGACGATATAGACCTTGAAGAACTCGAGCTTGATCTTATAGACTATGGGCTTGAAGAGATAGAAGAAGATAAAGAAGCGCAAGAGAACGGGGAAGATAAAGATATCATCCGAATTTATGGTGAATATAAGTCATTTGGTGAACTCAGTAAAACTCTAGAAGATCGCAAAATAGAGGTCACTAAAGCAACGCTTGAGTTTATCCCAAATACTCCTATAGAAATCTCAGAAGAGCAACTTGATGATATAGAAACGCTCATAGAAAAACTTGAAGATGATGAGGATGTACAAGTAGTTTATACCAATTTGGCATAAGGATATAGAAATGAGAAAAATACTTTTAATGTCTGTTTTATGCTTAGGATTTGCATTTGCAAATGCTGATGCGATCTTAGATGGAGAGTGGATAAGAGTAAGTGGTGGTAGCGCTAAACTCATGATCATCAAAGATGACGAAGGAAACTTTGATACAAAATGGATGAATACCTATGCTTATATACGATCGATAAAACAGACAAACCTAACACATTGGAGCTGCGAAATGATCCACAATAAAGGCTCAGAGCTCTTTTGGGAAGAGTGCGAAATCGATCTTGTGGATGGTAAGCTTATCATCAAAGATAAACACTCCGAGCACACTTTTACAAGAGAGATAAACTAAATCTCTTCTAGCTTATCCAAGGAGTCATCGATCATTGATCTCAACACTTTGAGTTTCTCCACAACCTCTTGCTTCTCTTCGATATTCAAAGCTTTATATCCCCTAGATTCCGACCAACCATATCCCCAACGAAATGATGTTGGCAGATATGGAGTACCGCCTACTCGAACACCTGCTAGCATGATTTTGGCGATCTCAGGCTCACCGATAGACTCAACACATATTTTGAGAGCTTCATCGGCTTGAAGACGCTCTTCTTGCGTACCACCTTTCCAATATGCAAGATCATGACTCACACAACAATTTAACCATTCCGATTGTTGATTAAATGTACCATTAGGAAATGAGCTGCAACCATCAGTAGTAAATGGTTTTAACTCATCACTTTGGACAACTGTAAAGATAAAGAATAGAGATAATATACAGCTACTTATAATTTTCAAATTTATATCTCTCGTTTATTAATGTCCATACACATCAACAAAAGCTTCATAATCACCCTCAAAATCCAATAGGCTTCCATCCTCTTGTATCTTGATAATTCGATTGGCAAAAGCATCTATAAGTTCACGGTCATGTGTCACACATATTACACCGCCTTGATAATCATGCAACGCTTCACCAAGTGAAACAATCGCCTCAAGGTCTAGATGGTTATTGGGCTCATCAAGCACCAAGTAATTGGCACTATCCATCATCATCTTACTGAGCATCAATCGATGTTTTTCTCCTCCGCTGCATGCACTTACTTTTTTGCTTTGTTCTTCACCGGTGAAAAGCATACGACCTAAACACTTTCGTATCTCGTCAATATGCCACTTGGGATCAAAATTTTGTATCCATTGCGGCAAAAGATCATCACCTTTGATGATATCTGTCGTATTTTGAGGGAAATATGTAGTAGTAACTGTTTGCCCCCACGAGAAATCACCGCTATCAGGCTTTAATTTACCCATAAGTATCTCAATAAGTGTACTCTTTCCCACACCGTTTGAACCGATAATTGCTACTTTATCACTCTTATTAAGTTTAAATGAAAGCCCTTCAAAAACCTGCTCACCATCATAGCTCTTTGTAAGTGCATTGACAGTAAGTACCTCATTGCCTATATCTCTATGGGGTTTGAAAACGATAGAGGGGTCTCTTCTACTTGAGAGTTTTATCTCGCTTATATCGAGTTTATCAAGCTGTTTTTGACGACTCGTTGCCTGTTTTGCTTTTGAAGCATTGGCGCTAAAACGTGCGATAAATTTCTCTAAATCATCTTTCTCTTTGAGTGCTTTTGAACGCTCCGTTTGTGCTTGTTTTGCTAGCAGATTTGCCGCAATATACCACTCATCATAATTACCCGTAAACTCCCTGATAGTTTGAAAATCGAGATCTAGAATATGCGTTACGACACCATTTAAAAAGTGTCTATCATGAGAGATTACAACAAGTACGCCCTCGTGGCGTTTAAGTTCTTCCTCAAGCCAACTGATCGTCTCTATATCAAGGTTATTTGTCGGCTCATCGAGTAGCAATACATCGGGCTTCAAGAAAAGTACCTGCGCAAGTAATATCTTAAATTTATCGCCGCTTGGAAGTGAACTCATCAACTCCATATGTTCACTTGCGGGAAATCCGAGTGCCTCGAGAAGTTTTTCTATCTTGACATCACTCTCATAAGTCGGATCTTCCTCGGCGCAAATAATCTCAAGTTCCGCTAAACGATTATTAACCGCTTCACTCTCAAAGTCTCCCTCCATATAGAGCTTCTCTTTCTCTTTTTGAGCATCAAAGAGTCTTTTATTGCCGTAGAGTACGGCATCGCTGAGTGTGAAGTCCTCAAAAGCATACTGATTTTGTCCTAACATTCCAAGTTTTACACCTGCTTGAAGCTGCACTTCGCCTTCAGTCGGCTCAATCTCACCCGAGAGTATCTTAATGAGTGTTGACTTCCCTGCTCCATTTGCACCGATGAGTCCGTATCTTTTTCCTGCATCCAAAGAGATATTGATTTTATCAAATAGTACCCTCTTGCCGTATCTTTGTGTTAAATTAACCGTAGATAACAAAATAATCCTTTACATATATCATTTATAATTTGAGTGCAATTTTAGCATATTGTATTGAAAATAACACTCATCTCTATTAGCGTTTACTTATAAGCTCTTCATTTCGTTTGAGTATCCTCTTATAATCTTTTTGAAGTTGAAGATACTCCCCTTTTAAAATACCAAGCTCATTGCTTACCGATTCGAGTTGCTCTTGCACCTCTCGAAGTTTATGTTCCGTTTTAAAAAATTCTTCTTGCTTCGACTCGTAGGCAACCTTAATACGCTCTAGTTCCTCAATATGGATTTTATCTTTTTTTTGCTCCGCCTTCAGCGCATCATTCTCTTTGGTAACTCTTTTGAGTTTTTTACCGTCTTCTACTTCCGCAAAGATTAATTTATCGTTTTTCTCTCTAAGCTCTTTAAGCTTGATAGAAAATCCGTTGGCAATAAATATCATCATTAAAAAACTGCTTAAAACAATAATTACTATCAAAGAAAGCCAAGTACTTGTAGAAAGATTTAAGATAAGTTCTGTCATTATGGTTATTCTTCGATGATGTCATAGTCTACAGGATACATACACTGCATATCTTTTGGATGTAAGGGTTGATTTTTTGAATGTATATTTTCAAAAATGATAAGCACGGAGTTATCGACTTCGTCCTTATATGCTACTCTGCTTAATTCATTTCTTTGATTGACTTGAAGTGTATATATATGCTCTTTATATACTGCATTATAGACAGTTGGACGAACAGGTTTTGCTTTCTTGATAATTTCAAGCAGATCAAAACCGTTATCGATCATATAGGCACTTACCTGCTCTAAATCATGATCGACTATCAATATCTCTTCTTTGTTTGAGCAGACATCTTTTTTTGTCGGAGAAGTATAACTCCATTTTAGGTTTGAAGGCGAAGAGTAGAGTATCTTGCCCTTATATATAATCTTCTCTTTTTGTTGATTTGTTATGATCTGTGTAAAATTTGCGCTAAAAGATTTTGGCAAAATAATCTCACCACCAAAAAGAAAAAAAGGAATAAAAAATATACTAAATATTCGTTTCATAAAGCTCCCGATTTAAAGTCTTACTATATCAAAAGATCACTTTGATACCGTTTTGTAATTATGGCAAAAAAATGTGACGTAAATGCGCTTAAAGTATAGAGCTAAACATTATTTTTAGTAATTTTAGATAGAATAAACGCACTTAAATAAGCAAATAAGGCAAACTAATATTATGAGCATTGTAGGCAAATTTTTTTCTAGCAGAAACGACAAAATAGTCAAAAAACTCCTTAAAAGAGCAGCAAAGATTAACGAACTTGAACTCCTCTACAAAGGAATGAGTGATACGGAACTAAAAGAGAGTTTTGAGACTCTCAAAGAGGCTGTAAAGAGTGGAAAAAAGAGTCTTGATGAAGCACTCAACGACTCTTTTGCCATCACAAGAGAGGCAAGCACAAGAGTGCTTGGTATGCGTCATTTTGATGTACAACTTGTCGGTGGTATGGTCTTACACGAAGGAGATATCGCTGAGATGAAAACAGGCGAAGGAAAAACACTTGTTGCAACACTCGCCGTTATTCTCAATGCAATGGAAGGCAAAGGGGTACATGTTGTTACCGTCAATGACTACCTTGCCAAAAGAGACTCAAATGAAATGGGAAAACTCTATGAGTTTCTCGGCTTTAGCGTCGGATGTATCACGGCCGATATTCATGATGAGCAGATGCGAAAAGAGCAATACAATCAAGATATAACCTATGGGACAAATAATGAATTTGGTTTTGATTATCTACGAGACAATATGAAAATAAGAGCCGAAGATAAAGTACAAAATACTCACAACTATGTCATAGTAGATGAGGTTGACTCAATTCTTATCGACGAAGCAAGAACGCCACTTATAATTTCCGGTCCAACAAAACGAGATCACAATCATTATGGAAGAGCAAACGAGATTGCTAAAAAGATGATAAAGGGAGAGAAGAAAGAGACTAAACCGGGTGAACCCGAAGAGACAACGGGTGATTTTACAGTTGATGAAAAAAATAGAGTAATCGTTATGACTGAAGAAGGGCTAGAAAAAGCGCAAGTACTCTTTGAAGTTGAAAATCTCTACAACTTAGAGAATGCCGCACTCTCACATCACTTAGATCAAGCACTTAAAGCACATTATCTTTTTGAAAAAGATGTTGATTATGTTGTAAGGGATAACGAGATAGTCATTGTTGATGAGTTCACAGGAAGGCTCAGTGAGGGCAGGAGATACTCCGAAGGGCTCCATCAGGCACTTGAAGCAAAAGAGGGAGTGGTAATCCAAGAAGAGAGCCAAACACTTGCAGAGATTACTTATCAAAACTATTTTAGACTCTACAATAAACTTGCCGGTATGACAGGAACGGCACAAACCGAAGCAACAGAATTCTCACAAATATATTCTCTTGATGTTATCTCCATCCCTACTAATGTTCCTGTTATGAGAATTGATAAAAATGACCTGATTTACAATACGGAAAAAGAGAAGCTTAACGCTATCATAAAAAAAGTAAAAGAACTCCATATAAAAGGGCAGCCCGTTCTTATAGGAACAGCTTCAATAGAAAAAAGTGAAATGATCGGTGAAAGATTAGCAAAAGAAAAAATTCCACACACTATACTTAATGCTAAAAATCATGAAAAAGAAGCTGAAATCATCAAAAAAGCCGGTGAAAAAGGTGCAGTAACCGTTGCAACCAATATGGCGGGTCGCGGTGTTGATATAAAAATTACAGACGAAGTAAGGGAGCTTGGTGGTCTCTATATATTAGGAACAGAGCGTCATGAGAGCAGAAGAATAGATAATCAACTTCGCGGAAGAAGCGGAAGACAAGGTGATCCGGGTGAAAGCCAATTTTATCTTAGCCTTGATGATAATCTACTTAGAATATTCGGTGGGGATCGCATTAGAAATATCATGAACTCTCTTGGTGTGCAAGAGGGGGAATTTATAGATTCAAAACTTGTTACTAGAAGTGTTGAAAAAGCTCAGAAGAAAGTTGAAAATATGCATTATGAGTCTAGAAAGCATATCTTAGAATATGATGATGTCGCGAATCATCAAAGAAAAGTCATCTATACGTTTAGAAATCAACTGCTTGATCCAAACTTTGATATAGCCTCCAAAATCAAAGAAAATAGAATCGAATATACAAATTATATTTTAGATATGTGTGATATATTTGACGGAACACCCGAAGAAGATGTTGATCTTGAAAAGATTACACTTATGCTAAAAGAAGAGGTGAATGTTAGAATTGATACTCGGAATTTACAATTAAAAAACAGGGATGCACTTTTTAATCTTATTATAAATGAATTAGAAAAAAATTATGAAGAGAAGATGCAGCCACTTGATAGCGCTCAAAGAGATGAGATTGAGCGCGTACTCTATCTGCAAGTGCTTGACCCCCAATGGAGAGAGCATCTATATGAAATGGATGTTCTTAAAACAGGTATAGGTCTTCGTGGCTACAATCAAAAAGATCCACTCACTGAATATAAACAAGATAGTTATAGACTCTTTAGTGATCTCATAGTACGTATAAAAAATGAATCGATCAAACTTCTTCAGCTTGTTCAGTTTGATTTTAAATCTGCCGAGGAAGAAAGAGAAACTATTGAGAAAATAAGAGATGATCTTGAAGTCGAAATCGAAGAGCCTATAAGCGAAAAAACACAACCAATAATAAGCGAAAAAAAACCAAGAAGAAACGATCCATGCCCATGTGGAAGTGGCAAAAAATATAAAAATTGTCATGGCAAAAGCGGACCCAAGCAAGGACTTCTCTCTTGAGTAAAAAAGATTTTTATGAAAAGAAGAGTTATAGTCGCCGTTTTATAAAAACCGTTATTAAACACTATTTTAAATACGATAAAGATAATCCTTTTATATTTATCTCCATGATGCTCGCGCTTTTAAGTGTTGCTGCAGGAGTTATGGTGCTCATTCTTGCTATGGGAATTATGAACGGAATGCAAAAAGAGTTTGAGAAAAAACTCTTCGTTATGAACTATCCGCTTACCATGGTATCTTTTGACCAAGGTGCGATAAACGATACTATGCTTGCTTCTCTCAATAAAAAATTTCCGGAACTTAAATTGAGCCCTTTTTATACAACACAAGTTATCAGCAAGCATGAAGGGATGGTTCAAGGAACGATACTCTATGGAATTGATAGCAAAAAAGAGAGCGCGATTAATCCTATTTATAAAAAATCCCTCAATGATAACGATAACACAAAAGATAAATTTAGCATCACTATAGGCGAAGGTCTCTCGAGCGAGATAAATGTCTTCAAAGGCGATAAAATTCTCCTCTATTTTTCAGAACAACAAGCCATAGGATTTGGTTCGATGCCGCTTCAAAAAAGATTTACTGTCGCAAGTATCTATAAAAGTGGACTCAAAAACTATGACAAGGTAATAGCCTATACAACACTTGAAGCTTTTTGGACACTACTTGATAAAAAACAAGGTTCATATGATGGAGTGCATATCTATGCTAAAGAGCCGATGAAAATCATAGAAGCGATAAAAAAAGTATTGCCTCAAAATGTTTTCATAGAGGGATGGTGGGAACAAAACGGAAACTTCTTCTCTGCTATGGAATTAGAGAAAAAAGCACTCTTTTTAGTGCTTTTGCTCATTATACTCATAGCATCGCTCAACATTATCTCTTCACTTGTTATGACAATTATGAGTAGACGTGCCGAAATTGCACTTATGAATACGCTTGGGGTTACCAAAAAAGAGATTAAAACTATCTTCTTTAAATTAGGAATGACTATTGGTATGCTTGGTATTTTTCTCGGTATTGTGCTGGCATTTTTAAGCAAATGGATTATTGATACTTTTGATATCATCTCTGTGCCCGAGGATGTTTACGGAACAAGTAAACTCCCTATCGATATAACACTTAGTGATTTTAGCATAATCATTATAGGTGCTGTCTTTATCGTAGCAATCACTTCACTCTATCCTGCAAGAAAAGCTGCATTACTGGATCCACTTAATATTTTGAGAAATGAATAGTCTCTATTTTTCGGTTTCAAACTGCTTATAGAAAGTTACCATTCTCTCTAAAAAAACAACCGGAAGCAAAAGCACATCTTGTGCAACATTGGTCTCAATCTTAGGATCCTCATAACTTCCCGTAATTCGTGTACCGATTGTCATGCTCTCATCTTTACCAAGTAGTATATATCCAAGAACCGGTATCTTCCCTAAAAAACTCCCCGCCTCTTTCACACTTTGAATCGCAAGATCAACCTCAACATCTTTTGTTTCGAGATTTATGGTTCCCCTGCCTGCAATATTTGCCGTCTTTCCTCTTACATATATTGAGTGAAAATTAATAATATTATCTTTGATTGTATAATCAATGATACCGTCTTTAATCTTGAACCCTTTTGCTGAGAATCCGGGAGAATTAAGAGATGCCAATGAAGGAATCGTATTGATAAATGCCAAAAGATTGCTATAAGCGGTAAAATCACTCAAAACCCCACCCTCAATCAATATATCACCTTTCATCTCTTTATCGATATCTCCGCTAAATTTAAAACTATATCTCCCCTCTTTTAAACCATGGAAATTGATAAGCTCGGCAAGTAATTTATCTTTTGTTCTATATGCTTTAAATTCAACGATATTCTTTTTTTTGTCAAACTCTATAACATCACCCTCCATGCTTCCAATTGCTTTAACATTTTGGTTCGAATCGATATCAGCATCATAATGGTCTGTTAAGAGCGAGTATCGACCATAGCGTATTTTGCTCCAATCAGCTGATATCTTTACCGTACCTAAGAGATTTTTTGCAGAATGTGTATAATTCTCTTTTGAACGAAGTAGTTTTTCAATATCGACATTTACCTTATCGAGCCAAATAAGTGATTTTCCCGAATCATATATTAATCTCTTGTTAAATGCATAAAGCCTCATATTTCCTTTTACAACATTCCCCTCAAAAGGAACTCTCGTAATACAAAGATTATCACTCTCAAATAAAAAGCACTCATCCCACAAAAGCGTTCCTTTAAAAGCATAATCTTTAAAATCATTCGTCATGATTTTAAGATTGCCTCCTTTGTGAGAGATAGGATGATTTTTCATAAAAGGAGCTATCTTTTTTATATCCCCTAGCGATATAGTTACATTGTCATCCTCTTTTTGTATCTCCAAATCATATTTTGGTAATTTAAAAAGAAGTTTATTGTCATAATCAACAAGTATTTTAATCTTTTTGTTTTCAACATTGATGATATTTTTTGTCGCACCGTTAATCTCTAAATGCTTTGCATTGAGCAATATATCTCCGTTTCTCTTTTTTGTGTCCAATGTGCCACTAAGATTAAGATCATATATCTCATCTTGCAGTGCTATATTCGAAAGAGTTAAGATATTTTTTCTGAGCATTACATTACCATTTTTTGCAATAAGAGGCACACCACCAAGTTTAATCTCGCTGCTTTCTAAGATATCGACATCAACATTGGCATATACTTCTTTTGGATAAAACTTAATATTAAGCTCAACATCTGCACTTACTTTTCCACTGTTTTGTATTAGAGGAAGTTTTATCTTATATGCATTTAATATATCAAGAATATTTTGACTCAATCGTGTATCTTTTGATCCAAGCGAAACTTTGATTCTTGCCTTATCTTTGTACGGAATGTCACTAATAACTACATTGCTCATTATATTCTCACCCTCGTAAGTGGCATTTTTAGGATAGATATAAAGGTTTGAGTGATTATACTCGACTATTGCATCACTAGCATGCGCCGCAGGAAGATTTTCCTTGAAATGAACATCTACATCCTTTAATGTAGCAGCGCCACTCATGCTATCTAAATCTATATCAAAGCGTCCGTTATGATAAGTTAATTTTGAATTAAACCAATCAAGCTTATAGTTCTTTGCTAGAACTTTTGTTGTAATCCACGCTTTTATCTTCTCTCTTAGGGGGAAAATATCTGCAAGGGGTTTAATATCGTGAAATGTGTCGGTTTTAATATCAACAGATATATCCTTGCCGGTTTTATCGATAGCGAATGTCCCATTGATATCTGCTCCTTTTATGCTACCGTTAAAATCTGCACTCTCATCAAAATAATTATATTTACCCTGAGATGTTACGATTAAATCGCTGTTTTTTAATTTAGCAAAAGGAATGTCAACATGAAGTCTTCTATCTTCCTTTTGCAAATTGGCATTAATCTCATAATCATCACTTAAAAAATAAAATTTTTTGCCTTCAGTGATAATAAATGTAAGCTCTTTATCTCCGATATGTAATTTTTTGATCTCAAAATAATCAAACAACTTCAAAGTAAAATTGATGCGATCAAAGAATATATCTATATCTTCTAGAGCACTCTTTTTTGCACTTAATGAATAATTCCACGTAAGCTCTTTAGCTCTAAAAGTCAATTTTTTATCAAGTTTTAAGTATAATCCTTTAGCATTAAATAATCCACCGTAAAAATTATCTAAGGATATTCCTATTTTCAAAATGATAAAAAGAGTTACAAGTATGACTAGTAGATATAAAATAAGATTACCGATTATCAATTTGATAGGACGCGTTACTCTTTTTATGATTATTTCCTTTATGTTTTATATAACTATCCCTATCAAGACAACGTCAACCGTGCTTGTGCCCCAAGGCTCGATAACAAATATTATATCACACTTCGGTAAACATGGATATGCTGTCTCAAAAATAGATAAATATATACTTTGGATAATGGGTACTCCACAAAGTGGGTGGATAAACATAGGTAAAAATAGAGTAAATCGTATAGATTTTTTTTACAAAATAGTTAATGGAGAGACAAAACTTGTAGAGCTACAGCTCATCCCCGGGGATACACTTGTGCTCTTTTTTGAGAAGATTAGTAAGGAGCTCTCACTTGATGCAACAAAACTAATGTATTATTATAATGAGCTCTCAAGATATCCGGAAGCAGGCATATTTGCCGATACCTACCATGTTCCTTACGGAATCAGCGAATCTGCACTTATAAGGTTTCTCATTAAGGAATCAGAATTAAAATATAAACAACTTTCAAAAAAAATATACGGAGTATATGATAAAAAGCAATGGGAGAAGATTCTTATTACAGCATCTATCATCCAAAAAGAGGCGGCAAGCAATGAAGAGATGCCACTTGTCGCTTCCGTGATCTACAATCGACTCGCAAAAGGTATGGCACTGCAGATGGACGGCACACTTAATTACGGAGAATACTCCAACATAAAAGTAACTCCCGAGCGGATAAAAAATGACGTCTCACGCTACAATACATACAAATATAAAGGCTTACCATTAAAACCTGTTTGTGCAGTATCTGCTGATGCGATACTTGCCGCCATAAAACCTGCAAATACAAAATATCTCTATTTCATGAGACAAAGTGACGGAAAACATCAATTCTCTCAAACTTACAATCAACATCTACAGTCTATCCAAAAAAGAAAAAGAGACCTCAGATAAGCATTTGTTCCATATTGTTCAAATCAAAAAGTAGAACATTTTTAGGGGGATTATTTGAGAGTTCATTTGAGAATCCATGTTTCGAAAAAAGAACGTAGATGTCTGCCTTTACATGGAGGCTTTGACTCTTTATTATGAGTTTTGAAAGTTCACTTTTGCAGACTTTTCTATTTTTATATTTACACTCTCCAAATATCACGCAACCTTTTCGTGTAACAGCTATGATATCAAACTCATTATCTTTATCCCAATAACTACCGTGAGAAATGATAGGATCGCTTTTTGCAAAATACTCCTCCAATATCTCATTTGAGAGCTGCTCAAATACAAGGCTGCGTAACCGCTCATGCCCTTTTTGAAAATATTCAGTAAATTTATCACTATTTCCGTTTAGTAAAAAATTTCTGTAAGGCTCAACAAATCCAAACCAAAACCGATAAAAAGGTTTTTCAAATCGAATCTTTGCCTGAATCCTATATCCTCTTTTTACTGCATTGTTAATATCTTCCCTTGATTGCTCTAGATGAATGATAGAAAGCGCCTCAAGCTCCTTTACGATTTGCTCACCAAGGGCTTCGGATATCTTTGCTTTTTTAAGTATGGCATATATCCTTCCATCTCCCCTAGCAGCAGCAATTAGTATCTCTTTATAGGGTGACTCCAAAATATAATTTGGTGAAACATTTTTCTCTAAAGCAGTAAAATTATTTTGCAGTAAATTTTTTATTGACTCAAGCAAATTATCAAAATAATCAAACTCTAAAGACCTTCCCGTGCCCCCAAAGATAGAAAAATATTCTATTGCCTGCTCAAACTCAAGATGTTTATGAGCACTGTAAAACTCCCTAAATAACTCTTTTATAGTGTTCCTACTTTTAAATTTTTGCAATATATTAACATAGTTTTGTTACAATATTTCAATTTTTATTGATCTAAACTTTTAAAATTTATCTTTTGGGCATTGTATGGAAAACTTTAACTCATCATCACCGGAGGTTACGAAGATTCAAAAGGGGTTGAGACTCACAAAGACTCTCTTGGTATCTTCGCTTATTGCCGGCGAAAAACATACCGGCAAAAAAACACTCATAAAAGATATATTTCCCGATGCATTTTGGATTGATGCCAAAGATATAAAAGAGGTTAAAAAGGCTTTAGGGGTGCATCAAGAGATTGTTTTAAGTAATTTTGATAGTTCTCTTCCTTATAACGAGAGTGACTTTTATTCAAAAAGAGTTATTGCAATATGTGATGACCCGAGTATAATAAAAAAGAAAGAGTCTTTATTCTCTTTCGTATATCTTTTGCCTCCGTTAAGAGAAAGGCCAAGCGATGTAAAAATATTAGCAAAAAAATTTATTGGTAAGGCGAATGAAATAATGGGGAATGATATCGAGATCGATATGAAAAATCTTGATATTTCAGAAAATATAAAGTCACTCAAAAAAAGCATATATAAAGAAGTTTTTTCAAGCTCTTTAGATGAAAATGAGATAAAATCTATACTTTATAACTATTTTTATAATGCATTTGATGACGAGAACGGCTATAGAGAATTGAGTGAAATATTTGAAAGACCTCTTATTGAAGCAGGTCTCAAAAAATATAAGTCTCAGTTGAAATTAGCTTCTATATTGAAGATAAATAGAAATACCTTAAGGAAGAAGATATATGAGCTTGGAATCAATTGATCTTAATTTTCTCATCGAAGCAGATATAAATCCGCTTATAATCTTCTCGCCAAACGGTCACATTATTCATCTTAACTCAACTGCAGAGATTCTTTTAGGATATACATCCTCTAAAGAGCTTTTTGAGATTGCTATGCAATATGCTCCTCAAACTTACGGACACAAAACGACCACCATGGATCTCAAGTACAACCTGTTTTTATTTTACGGTATTACAATCGGCTATGAAAATGATGAGTATATCTATTTGCGACTCTATCACAAACCTAGACTTGGCAGCACAAAAGAAACTATTAACTGCAATACAACCGAAACGGATATCAATACACTTATTGAAGCCAACATTGCGCTCTTTCAAATAGAAAGTGACGCCAATATAGCCCTCCTAACGGATCAAGGATTGCCTCAGATTAAAATAGATCAAAATCGCTTCTCAAAACTATTAAGTAAATCATTGAAAAATTTTAAGGATTGCGAAAATATAGATATATCACTCAAACTTATTATCGGTGAATATATTATTATCAAAGAGAAAAAATATCAGATCTTAGCGCTTGAGATAAAATCCAAACAAAGAGATACTACACACGATACAGAGCTCACCTCCCTAACAGAAGATAGCTTTATCACTATCTCTCTTAATGAAAATGATATATCGCTTGAAATTCCATTTATTGCGCAATGAAAAAAATATAATTGCCTATTTTTTAATCACAATAGACTACATTTTATATTTATTTAAATGATACTATTTAATTGTGAAAATTAACACAAAGGATTAGAAGATGAAAAATAGATTTTTCGCTTTATTGGCACTTGTTTTGCCGATAGGACTTTTTGCGGATGAAAGTGTTTTAGATACCGGCGATACAGCATGGATGATAGTAGCAACTGCGCTTGTTATGCTCATGACTCCTGCCGGATTGGCACTCTTTTACGGTGGTATGACTAGAAGCAAGAATGTTTTAAATACTATGGGGATGAGCTTAATTGCTTTTGCCGTAGGTACACTTGTTTGGGTTTTATTTGGATACAGTATAGCCTTTGGTGAGGGTGATTTTATCGGTACAGGTAAACTATTTTTATCAGGCATTACCCATGAAAGTTTACAAGGAACTATTCCTGAACTTCTTTTTGTTGCTTTCCAAGGTACTTTTGCAGCAATTACTGTTGCTATTGCATCCGGTTCAATGATAGAGAGAATTAAATTTTCAACTTACACTATCTTTGTAGCTCTATGGGTTGTGATAGTTTATGCTCCAATCACACACTGGGCTTGGGGTGGTGGTACGACACTTAACTTTGGCGAGATGGATTTTGCCGGTGGTACAGTTGTGCATATCAATGCCGGTATAGCAGGACTTGTAGTAGCAATGATAATGGGACCAAGAAAGGATTATGGAAAAGCTGCACTAAAACCATTCTCTCCGGTACTTGCGGTTCTTGGTGCAGTACTACTTTGGTTTGGATGGTTTGGATTTAATGCAGGTAGTGAAGTAGCAGCCGACGGTGTTGCGGCAAATGCATTTCTTATTACAAATGTTGCCGCGTCTCTTGGTGTTATCGGTTGGGTGTTATGCGAATGGATTATTTATAAAAAACCGACACTTATTGGTGGAGCATCAGGCGCGGTTGCCGGTCTTGTTGCAATCACTCCAGCTTCGGGTTCTGCAGACACAATAGGCGCAATCATCATTGGTCTTGTAGGTGGTATCGTTGGATTTGTCGGAGTCTCTAAAATCAAAAAGCTATTTAAAGTTGATGATTCATTAGATGCATTTTGGGTGCATGGTTTAGTAGGTATTTGGGGTTCTATCGCAACAGCAATATTTATAGCTCCTTATTTGATGCCTGAAGACTTTGTGCTTGGAAGCCAACTTATAGCACAAATTAAAGCCGTACTACTAACTCTTGTGTATAGTGGTGTTATGACAGCCGTTGTTTACTTTATATCAAGTATAATTACAGGTGGTGGTAGAGTTAGCGAAGAGACAGAAAATGCAGGTCTTGACGAAAACGTACATGGCGAAAAAGCAATCAATCTCTAATAAAAAGGAAAAAAGATGAAAAAAATAGAAGCTATAATCAAACCTTTCAAGCTTGAAGAGGTCAAAGAAGCACTTGTCAAAGCCGGCATAACTGGTCTTACAGTAAGCGAAGTAAAAGGTTACGGTAGACAACAGGGGCATTCTGAGCTCTATAGAGGAGCTGAGTATGTAGTTGAGTTTATTCCTAAAATCAAAATAGAGATTGTTGTAAGTACTGATGAATATGCAAAAGTTGCAATTGATGCAATTATGGGTGCGGCCAAAACCGGAAAAATCGGTGATGGTAAAATATTTGTTACCGACATCTCTAATGTTATCAGAATCAGAACAGGCGAAACAGACGCAGACGCTCTATAATATTTGGGTCCTTTTGGACCCAAAACCCTCCATAAACTCTTCTTAGTATGATACAATATCATTAAAACAAAAGAGGGTTGTTTATGATCATAATTCCTGCGCGTATAGGTTCGAGTAGATTTCCAAATAAAATACTAGCTGATGTTGATGGAATTCCCATGGTTGTCAGAACAGCATTAAGAGCCAAAGATGTAGACAAGGTATGTGTTGCAACGGACTCAAATGAAGTTATAGCAATATGCAAATCATTTGAAATTAATGCAATATTAACATCAATTAATCACAATAGCGGAACAGATAGAATATATGAAGCTGCAAAAAAACTTCAATTAAAAGATACGACACTCATTATTAATGTACAAGCAGATGAACCTTTTTTGGAACAAGAGATTATACAAACAGTTCATGCGCTTACAAAAGAAAATGTAAATAATCCAAATATACTTATTAATTCATGCTACAAAGAGATTGACTCCTCTCATGCGGATGATCCAAATATTGTTAAGGTAGTAACCGACAAAAATGATATGGCACTCTATTTTTCAAGATCAAAGATTCCCTACTCAAGAGATCATTTTTTGGATCAATATAAAGCACATATAGGTATATATGGTTTTACGATGCAATCACTTCATCTTTTTGCTAATATACCAAATGTTGCTTTGGAGGATATTGAAAAACTTGAGCAACTTAGAGCGCTTTTTGCAGGCTATAAAATTGCTATGAAAAAGGTAGAAACTAATAGCTTTGGTATAGATACACCTGATGATCTAGAAAGAGCCTTGAAGCTTCATAGGCTCTAACTGTTTAACCGCCTTTGACTGCTTTTCCGAGATCCCACATAGGCATAAATATACCAAGCGCCATCAATAGCACCAAGCCCGCAATAAAGAACATCATTATAGGCTCAATGTAAGTGCTTAAATTATCGATAATATCTTGAAATTGCATATCATAATATGTCGTTACTTTTCCAAGCATTGAATCTAACTGACCACTCGCTTCTCCGGCTTTTATCATCTGAAGCAACATATTTTCAAAAAGTCCCGTCTGCTCAAATGCTTCTGAGAGATTCATCCCTCTTCCGATATTGGCATTAACCCGTTCAAGTTGCTCTCTGATAACACTATTATCAACCATTCCGACTGCCGTTTGCAACGCTTCAGATACCGGAATACCGGATCGAACAAGCTCTCCGAAAACAAGTGTATATTTATGCATTGTAGATAAAAATATGACCTTATTAATAAGATAAAATCTTTTATGAATCAAAATTTTATCTATCTTATATTTAAAATCCTCATTATTTTTATAAAAATAGATAAGCGCATATATAGAAACGATAAGAACCACAAGAACAACCAGTCCGTAATTACTAAAAACATATTCAATTTTCAAAAGTATCTGTGTTGGAATCGGTAAATCTGTTTTAAATTTATCAAAAATCTCTTTAAATTTCGGCACAACAGCCATAATCAAAATAACAAAGGCTATCGCCATTGCTGTCAACGTAATAAGCGGATAACGAATTGCCTTTTTAAATCTTGCGATATTATTTCTTATGTTCTCTAAGATATCTGCGAGCTTATGGTACGAACCTGAGATATTCCCTGTACGCTCACCGAGTTTTGTCATTGCTAAACTCACATGTCCAAACTCATCTCTATATTTCTCCATTGAATCAGAGAGGCTCTTCCCCGCATTGATATCATTACTAATATCGAAATAAACCTCTTTTAGCTGTGTATTATGTGTATTTGATGCCACATCTTGTAAAGTATCATTAATCGGTATTCCTGCATCAGTCATAACAGCAATCTGTCTAATAGTGGCTATCTTATCATTGATATTAATACTCTTTTTAAATGATTTCTTAAATTTAGCACTTAAATTAGCAAGTACAACCTCTACCGGGGGAGAAGTAGGCGTAGCTTTGATGACAATACCGGATGGAAATTTATTTTTTGCCTTCGCAATAGCCAATCTATGATTTTCTGCTTCAATGAGCTCTAATCTTTTTTTTCCTTTATACATTATCGAAACATTAAAATAATCCATTACAACCTCGCTACTCTATAGACTTCATCTAAAGTGGTTTTACCCTGCAGTGCCTTATTGATACCATCTTGAAACATTGATTCAAACCCCTCTTTTATAGCTTGCTTCTCAAGCTCCTCTTTAGAGGCTCCTGAAGCAATCATATGAGATAATTTTTCACTAATTAGAAGCATCTCAGAGACCATCTCTCTTCCTGCATATCCACTATGCCTGCACTCTTTGCACCCATCACCTTTATAAAATTGATATTCACTTGGAATAAACTCTTTTATATCCTCTACGATATTAGGAGGTAGAATTATCGGTGTTTTGCAGTGTTCACATATTTTTCTTACCAACCGTTGTGCCTGGATGCCCACAAGTGCACCACTCACTAAATAATTTTCAACACCCATATCAACCATTCTATTGATTGCGCTCACTGAATCATTTGTATGAAGAGTCGAGAGCACGAGGTGCCCTGTAAGTGCGGCCTGAATAGCTATACGAAGTGTTTCTGTGTCACGAATCTCACCTATCATAATCTTATCGGGATCTTGTCTTAAAATAGAACGTAAAGCATCCGAAAAACTTAGCCCAACATGAGCATTCACTTGCACTTGTTGTATACCGCTCATTTGGTACTCCACCGGATCTTCTACGGTAATAATTTTATCTTTGACATCACGTATAGTATTAAGTGCACCATAGAGTGTTGTTGTTTTACCGCTTCCTGTTGGTCCGGTCACCAATACGATTCCATAAGGAACTTGTATCGCTTTTGAAAATTTATCGTAACACACCTTACTCATACCCGAATCTTCTAAGCGTATCATCGCCTTTGTTTTATCCAGTATCCTTAATACTATCGACTCCCCAAAGAGTGTAGGCAAACTTGAGACCCTAAAATCAAAATCTTTACCGTTAATTGCTGCACTAAAACGACCATCTTGCGGCTTTCTTTTTTCTGCAATATCAAGATTAGATAAAAGTTTCATTCTTGAAGATAAAGGTGCAAAAATATCCTTATCGAAAGAGAAAGTCTGTCGAAGCATCCCATCGACCCTCTCTCGCACCGAACAACTTTTTTCCAATGCTTCAATATGAATATCACTGGCACCTGCATAGATAGCAGATTTTAATATGAGATCGATAAGTTTTAATATAGCCGACGATTCCCCTTCTAGTGTCTCTTTTCCCTCTTGAGCTAAATCTTTACGAATATCAACAACAAGGCTCTTAATGCTCTCATTTGTCTCAAGCCTTCTAAGGTATTGTAATATCTGTTTTGGGCTTGCAATAGCAACAGAAATAGGTTTTTTAGGAAATATTCGCGATATAGAGTCATATGCCGACATATCAAGAGGATCAGAAAAAACAACTGTAACATGCAAGTCGGTCTCTTCAACAGGAATAACATTATATTTCATAAGTTGCTTATAGGGAACTTCAGAAAAAAGTCGCATATCAAGCTCCATCTCATCAAGGTCAATAAATTTAACCTTAAGTTCATTGGCGGCCATTTTTAAAATATTTCTAGAGTCAATTCCTTCTATCTGCTCAACTTCCTCTAAAGTAACCTCTCCTTTTCTTATTTTCTGAGTTAAATATTTGATAAATTTATCTTCATCAAGCATATTCTCAGCTATCAAATTGGCAACAGAAACCTTCTTTGGCGGTCTGCTCTTGACTAAAACTGATAGATCATCTTTTGAGATAAGCTTATCTCGCAACATCATCTCAATTATTTTTAGCATATCCACCCCTTGTTTTAATTTATATAATATCTTTTTTAATTCTATCTAAAAGAGTTGCCACTTCTTTTGAATCTTGAGTTTTCAAAAAAGCCCTTAGAAGTTCTATAGCTTCCTCTTTTTTTCCAAGTTTATATTTTGCTTTGGCTAATATCATCCAACTCTCATCAATATTTGCAATCTTATTTGTTTCAACTGCCCAATCATGCGCTTTGGAATACTCTCCGTCAGAATAATATGTAGAGGCTAAAAAAAGTGAATCATATGGATCTTTCTCTTTTTTGAATCGCTCCATGATTCCATCAAGCACACCCTTATCAACAGAGACTTTTTTTATCTCAATTGCTACTTTAGGTTTATTTGTTATTGTTGCGCTTGCATTCACGGGATCAACCGGAAAAGCAGCATCTTTTGGATCAAGGAAGAGGGCATCTTCTACATGATTGTTACTTATATTTTGTGTACTTTCAAAACTATCATTATTGTTCTGTGTTTCAATTTTTGTAATTAAAGTATTTGTTTTTAATTCAATATTCTGATCTTTTAAATTAGATGTTGTTGCTGTATGTGCTCTTGCATTATCACTACTTAAAAATATACCTAGAATTGCAATAAATATAAATAGAGCACTTAAAACACCGGCGGGTGCATACTGTTTAATTTTATATCTCTGCCATCGCTCTTCTAGTTGCTTTATCTCATACATGTATATATCCTAACCTTAAAGCTGCCATCTCAATAATCTTTGGATCCATTGATTGGTAATTTACTTTAAGTGGCTCGTGCTTATCATAATGCTCACTGATTTCGAATATAGAGTAAAGCAGTTTATTACAATCTCTATAATTTCCTTGAGTGATTTTATGAATTAAACGCACTTCCTTGTCTTTAATAGTATTGGCGACCTCATAGAGGTCTCTATTGAGTAATTTTTTTCTTATATAATCACCAAGTTCATTCCTTGAAGCATTTTTCAATTCAACTATCTCCCAAATTCGTGTCTGAAAATGTCTTTTTGCTATTAAATCCTCATTTTCATTCTTATGCAAAGAAATGACAAATTTTACTGCTCTCGTATCAGAAAGAAGTCTAATCTTTTCTAAAACATCAGCATTATACATTTGCGCCTCATCTATCAAGAAAACAACTTCTCTTTTGCCTCGTATACTTTTGCAATAGTTAACTAAACCAAAAAAATTTATCTTCGCGTCTAGCGATACATTCTCGCTTGTCAATGGTGCAACAAGACATCTCAGAAAATAGTTTTCATCGGCAGCAGGAATCTCTAAATAATGAATCTCTTTTTCATATTTAAGTTCATTATATAATCTATTAAGCAATATGCTCTTTCCTGTTCCGGGCTTGCCAAAAATTAAAATCATCTTCAATGGTTTATCTAAAGATTTTTTCAACTTATCATATGCGATGCTTGATGATTCTAATTCTACATAATCACCTACATCAACACTATCAATAAAGACATTTTTGGCATCCTCATATCTACTTTTCATTCAATTTCATATACCCCAAATCTTTCATATCAAGATCTCTTGCATTTTTAACCACATGGGGTGTGATAACAATAACAAGCTCTTCAACAGTCTCAATCTTCTCGTTTCTACTAAAAAAGTACTTTAAGCCCGGTATATCACCAAGAAGTGGAACTTTATTTGATGTAGTTCCATTTTTAGTTGTAATGAGTCCGCCCAAAATTGCATGCTCTCCATCTTTTACTTTTATAACAGATGCAATCTGTCTTCTAATAAGATCCGGCGGTATTGTTCTTGCTGTATCCGCTGAACTAGAAATTGTCTCGACTGTATCAGAAACTGAAGGGTTAATTTTTAACGTAACCATACCATTTGGATTAATTTCAGGTGTTATATCAAGCAAAATCCCTGCAAATACGGAATCAACAAGCTCTCC
>JAFGVX010000068.1 GCA_016937775.1 Campylobacterales bacterium
CAATGAGCGTACACAAATCTATGTAAGCAAAGGAACAGGCTTTTGGGGACCACCTATGCGTCTTGGTGCGACAAGCGAAATAACCCTACTGCATCTCCACGGCTAATAAATTAGCTCGCTTTAGGAGAAGTTTTTTTTACACCTAAAAAGATTTGCGCTACATCGACTACAATAATCACACAAAATGAAACTAAAATGACGATACCCCAAGTAGCAAGCTCCAAAGGCTCAGTTTTAAAGGCATGGTTCATATAAGCTGCGTGTGTAAAAAGTAGTTGTGCCATACTCATCAAAGCAGCTCCTATTAAGAGATATTTGTTATTAAAAATCTTCGTATGTAAAATACTCTTAGTCAGTTCTTTACAGTTAAAAAGATAAAAAAGTTCAATAAATACAAAAATATTCACCGCTACGGTTCTGGCATACTCTATACTATACCCTTGTGAGACAAAGTAGTGAAAAAGTCCAAACGATGCTATAAGCATATAGACCCCTACAATCATCATTTGATAGACAAGTGTTTTCGTTAAGAGAGGTTGTTTAGGATCTCTTGGAGGTCGATTCATTATCCCCTCCTCTTTTGGTTCAAAGACAAGCATAAGTCCAAGTAAAACTGCTGTAGACATGTTAATCCATAGAATCTGTACAGGTAGAATCGGAAGCGAAAACCCCATCATAATCGCAAAAAGTATGACGAGTCCCTCTCCAAGATTTGTCGGAAGCGTCCATGTAATGAATTTAACAAGGTTATCAAAGACGTTACGTCCCTCTTTCACGGCATGTGCGATGGAACTGAAATTGTCATCGCTAAGTACCATATCCGAAGCCTCTTTGGCAACTTCCGTACCGCCGAGTCCCATTGCGATACCGATATTTGCCTGTTTAAGTGCAGGCGCGTCATTGACACCGTCCCCTGTCATAGCAACAATTTCGCCTCTCTCTTGGAGTGCATCTACAATACGTAGTTTTTGTTCAGGTTCAACGCGTGCGAATACTTTGACATCTTTTACTTTTTCAATCAACTCATTATCTCCAAGGGCATAGAGGTCAACACCTCGGAGCACAACATCTTCATACTTTGCATCTTGTGAAACAATATCCATCATTTTTGCAATGGAAAAAGCCGTTTGAGGATGGTCACCCGTAATCATTATGACATTAATGCCTGCTTGTTTCACCTCTCTAACCGCTTCTATAGCTTCTGGTCTTGGAGGATCCATGAGTGCCATAAAACCTAAAAATGTAAATCCATCTTGAAGCGTTCTCTCTTCAATATGTGAAGTATGCGTTCGTTTACTTGCTACTGCCAAGAGTCGTAATCCCTGTGAAGCATACTCTTTCGCATTTTGTTCAATTGCGTCTATAGATGCGACACTACAAAGTTTTAACACCTTTTCAATCGAACCTTTTACAAAAATCATAGTTTCGTTTGTATTGGCATCTGTATGCATTGTTGCCATATACTGTCTATCAGATTCAAAAGGAAGAATATCGATTCGAGGATAGGCATGATTGATATCATGTTCATTGATTCCAAGCTTCAAAGCAGCTACAACTAAGGCTCCTTCTGTAGGGTCTCCTTTAATGTCATAGACTCCATCCTTATCTACAAGATACGATTCATTACACAGATACCCTGCTAGTAAAATCTGCTCAAGCGACTTAGGTATACTCTCCAATTTGACACCATTTTTAAAAAAATCTCCGAATGGTTTGTATCCCTCACCGCTAAGTGTAAACTCTCCATCTTCTTGGGTAACGACATGCGTCACACTCATCTTATTTTGCGTAAGCGTACCTGTCTTGTCTGAACAGATGGTGGTTACACTTCCAAGCGTCTCCACGGCAGGAAGTTTTCTAATGATGGCATTTTTCTTTGCCATAATTCCTACACCGATGGCAAGAGTGATTGTTACCGCAGCCGGTAATCCTTCAGGAATCGCACCCACGGCTAAAGCGATGGATGCCATAAACATCTCGATGGCACTATTTTCACGCATAATTCCTACAACAAAAGTGATAGATGCCAAAACTAAAATCACATAAAGCAGAACTTTACTAAATGCTTCAATCTTTTGGGTTAAAGGAGTCTCTAAAATATTTGCATCTTCTATGAGCGTAGAAATCTTTCCTATCTGCGTATAATCACCCGTTGCAACTACGATTCCTTTAGCACGACCATACGTAACATATGTGCCCGAATATGCCATATTTTTTCTGTCATTTATAGTTATGTTTTGCTCAAGATTTGCAATATGTTTTGCGGAGGGAAGAGACTCTCCGGTGAGCATAGATTCATCTATTTTGAGATCTTTTACTTCAAGCAAACGTAAATCAGCAGGCACTTTTGAGCCAGACTCTAGCAATACAATATCCCCAGGGACAATATCTAAGGATGAGATATCCAATTTCTGAGCATCTCTAATAACAAGAGCTTCTGTTACCATCATCTGTTTGAGAGAATTAATTGCTTTTTGTGCTTTTAGCTCTTGAATAAAACCGACAAAAACATTAATGATTATGACCCCAAAAATAACGCCACTGTCGACATACTCTTGTAAGAAAAATGTAACAATCGAAGCACTCAAAAGAATATAAATCAAAGCATTATGAAACTGCAAAAAAAACTTTTTAAGCAGAGACTCCTCTTTCTTGTGGGTCAGCTCATTTTTTCCAAAGAACTCTTCTTTATGCTTAATACTGAGTTTGCCTAATCCATCAAACTCATCAGAATCAAAGAGCTTCAAGAGTTCACTTTTATCTAAACTATGCCAATCTTTATCAATCATATGCTTCATCACATCCACCTTCTCGGTCAAACTTTTACTTTTATCGTCTTTATTCTACCGCATATTTAAAAAATCTCCCCTCAACATACCATGCAAGAAGAGTTCTCCTAGCTCCTTTCGCGTTACAAAAAACAATAGTCATCTTCAATTCATTTTATGATATTATAATTTCTTATTCTAAGATCTAAAAGGTTGCCGATGAAAAAGCTTCTTCTCATTC